>QEUY01000160.1 GCA_003577365.1 Chloroflexota bacterium
GATGGTACCCACTTATGGAAAGATTCAGACCTGCTTGATCGAGCTACGCAGTTGGAGCGCGTCCTCGTTACACACGATAAAGACCTGCTGGCCGAAGGAATGAAGCGCCAGCAAACGGGCGTACCGTTTGCTGGTATAGTCTATGCAAGCTTCATCGAATTTCTTCCCTGGTAATATTGCCTATGCAAATCTCGCTAACCGTTAACGGTACGCATCACACGCTCGATACCCACCCCGGCGAACTGCTGCGCACGGCGCTGCGCCGCCTGCGCTATTTCAGCGTCAAACACGGTGACGAGACGGGCGAGAGCGGGGCCGACGCCGTGCTGCTCACCCACACGCCCGACCAGCCTACGTCCTACCGGCTGGTCAACAGCGGCGTGATGCTGGCGGCACAGGCCGGCGGCGCAGCCATCCTCACCGTGGAAGGGCTGAGCGGCCCGCGTGACGACGACCTGCACCCACTACAGCGTGAGTTTGTGGCCTGCGGCGCGATCCAATGCGGCTACTGCACGCCCGCGCAACTGCTTGCCGCCAAACGGCTGCTGGACACTAACCCCAATCCCAGCGAAGCCGAAGTGCGTGAGGCCATCGCCGGAGTGCTCTGCCGCTGCACCGGCTATCTCAAACCCGTCCAAGCCGTGCTGCGCGCCGCGGCCTGGCTGCGCGGCGACGAGCCGCCCACTTTCGATCTGGCGGTGCTGGATGCGCTCGACGGCGGCGAATGGCCTACCGGCGACGGCGGGAGCGATGAGGATCGTGACGGCATCGATCCGTTGGACGGCCCGGTCTCTGGCGGAACTGATATCCAGACACGCACGCGCGTCATGCCCGCCGCGGTCGCCCACCCCCAGACCGCGGTCGTCAACAAGCCCGAACACAAGGTGGATGCGGTCAAGCTGAGCAAGGGCCGCGCCGTCTTTGCCGACGATATGGAGCTGCCGGGCATGCTCTACGGCGGGCTGCTCACCAGCCCCCACGCCCATGCGCGCATCCTCGCCATCGACACGAGCCGGGCCAAGGCGCTGCCGGGTGTACATGCCGTCCTCACCTATCAAGACGTGCCGCGCGTGGTCTATGCCAGCGGCGGGCAGAGCTACCCCAACCCGCCACCCTATGATCAGGTGAGCCTGGACAACAAGGTGCGCCATGTGGGCGACCGTGTAGCCATCGTCGCCGCCGAGACGCCCGAACTGCTGCAGCAGGCGCTGGACCTGATCGACGTGACCTATGAGGCGCTGCCCGCGGTGCTGACCCCGCAGAAGGCGCTGGCCCCCGGCGCGCCCATCATCCACGACGAGCCGGACGCCGTCTCGATCCACGATGCGGGCCGCAACATCGCCGTGCATATCCACGTCGAACACAACGACGTGGACCGCGCCCTGGCCGAGGCGGCCCACACCTACACCAGCGAATACCACGTCCAGCAGGTGCAGCAGGCCAGCATCGAGCCGCATGTGGCGCTCAGTTGGTGGGACGAGGACGACCGGCTGGTGATCCGCACCAGCACGCAAGTGCCCTTCCATGTGCGGCGCATGGTCGCGCCGCTGATCGGGCTGCCCGTGCGCCGCATCCGCGTCGTCAAACCACGCATCGGCGGCGGCTTTGGCGGCAAACAGGAGATGTTGATCGAAGACCTCTGCGCCCATCTGACCATCGCCACCGGGCGGCCCGTGCGTTTTGAATACAGCCGCGCCCAAGAGTTCAGCAGCGCGCGCAGCCGCCACCCGCAGACCTTGCGCTACCGCAGCGGCGTCGACGCCCAGGGCAAGCTGGTGGGGATGGAGCTGGAGATCATTGCCGACGCCGGGGCCTATGGCACGCATGGCCTTACGGTGCAGATGGTCTCCGGCTTCCGCGGCTTGAGCACCTATTGGCTGCCCAGCGCCCGCTTTGTGTGCGATGTCGTCTACACCAACAAGCCCGTGCCCGGCGCGTTCCGCGGCTATGGCGCGCCCCAGGCGCTCTTTGGGCTGGAACAGCATATGGAAGAATTCGCGCTGGCGCTTGCGGTCGAGTTCAAACGGCGCAACTGGATCAAGGTCGGCCAAGAGATGCCCATGGCCGAGGTGATGGGCGAAGGTCGCGAAGGCTTCGCCCAGACGATCCGCAGCAGCGGGCTGGAAGAATGTGTGCAGGAGGGGGCCAAGGCCATCGGCTGGGAGCGGCGCGATGACCCCGCCTGGAAAACTGACCCCGACCGGCCCCACATCCGCCGCGGGCTGGGCCTGGCGCTCTGTATGCACGGCACGGGGATCGCCGGGCTGGACATGGGCGCGGCCTCGATCAAGCTCAACGACGACGGCAGCTTTAACCTGCTCATCGGCGCTACCGACCTAGGCACTGGCTCCGACACGGTGCTGGCGCAGATCGCCGCCGAAGCCTTGGGCATGGACCTGGAGCACGTCCTGGTTTACAGCAGCGATACCGACTTTACGCCCTTTGACACCGGCGCGTATGCCAGCAGCACAACCTATATCAGCGGCGGCGCGGTGCTCAAAGCCGCCGAAGAGGTGCAGCGCCAGATCACACGCCACGCCGCCCGCCATCTGCTCCCCGGCGCGGACCCCGACCTGCTCTGGCTGGAGGGGGGGCAGGTCCACAGCCCCGACGGCCGCGCCGTCAGCCTGGAGACCGTGGCGCTGCACAGCCTGCACCAGGCCGACCAGCATCAGATCATGGCGACGGCCAGCCATATGAGCTATGTCAGCCCGCCGCCCTTTGCCGCGCAGTACGCCGAGGTGGAGGTGGACACGATCACCGGCCAGGTGACGGTGCAAAAGCTGGTGATGGCCGTGGACTGCGGCATCGCCATCAACCCGGTGACGGCGACCGGCCAGGTGGAAGGCGGCATGGTGCAGGCGCTGGGCTATGCCGTGTGCGAGGAGATGGTCTACGACGAAGCGGGGCGGCTGGTCAACCCGCGGCTGGGCGATTACCGCATCTTCGCCGCCGGTGAAGTGCCGGAACTCCAGGCAATCCTGGTGCAGACCTATGAGCCGAGCGGACCCTATGGGGCCAAGGCCATCGCCGAGATCCCGATGGACGGGGTCGCGCCCGCGGTCGCCAACGCCATCTACGACGCCACCGGCGTGCGGCTACGCCAGCTTCCCTTCACGCCGGAGCGTGTCTGGAACGCGCTGCAAGCGCACGGGTAAGACGCCGTGACCGGCGCTGAAGGTAGCTATGCCTTTACTTTAGGCTCCTGCCGGCGCATGTGCTGCACATACTCGTCGATCAGGTTGCGGATCATGCGCTGGTAGGGCGTGTGCAGACGTTCAGCTTGTTCCTTAAAGTAGGCGACGCTGTCCTCGCTCAAGGTGATCGTCACCTTAACGCCTTTGGGGCGAAAAACGAGGTCTTCCGGCCGCGGTAGGAAGTCCTCGACGCGCTTGCCCATCTGTAGCGGCTCATCCGTATATTCAATCGTTTCTCTGCTCTTCTTCATATCGTCTCTTTCCTTTGCGCCAATAACCTGCACCAAAAATGCGAATTGTGTCTGCCCGATAGGTAAAGCGCACAGTCAGAATTTCCTGCCCAATCTTTCCCAAGCAAAAGTAGCGCTGCTCGTCCCTGCTGTGCTCCAGGTCTTCGACAATAACACGGTTAGGGTCAGCGAATGCCTGCTGTGCCTCCTCGAACGAGATGCCATGTTTTGCTTGGTTCTCCCGATTCTTCTGCTCGTCCCACTCGAACGAAACGGCCATATGACCTATCCTAGCACAATATGGAGATTTTGCAATACACAATATATGGATGGCGTTTGGGTATACTATCCACCGGTGAGGGTATCCAGCCAGAAGTCGCCGAAGGCCGGGCCGTCCACCTTGGTGACCACGCGCATGGGTTTGCCCGCTGGGTCGATGCGTTCAGTCAGCCATCCCGCTTTTTCCTCGATCACCAGCGGCAGCTCTTCGATCTCAACCCCTTCGTCCCAGCCCAACGCGATGGCGCAGGCCAATGGGTCGTGCTGAAAATTGATGATGTCGTCGGGTAGACCGGCGCAGGTTGCACCATACCGGGTCTCGTTTTGCTCGTCCACGGCAAAGGCTTCGGCCTGGCGCGCGATCAACTGGCCGAGCGCCCCGCCCGCCTGACACAGCCGGTCTAGCTGGGACCGCCGCAAGGCCGTCTCGACCGTGACGCTGAGCGGGATCAAAGTGGGGTTTGCGTGCCGGAGCACATGCCGCGCCGACTTTACATCGACCTGGATGTTCCAGTCCATCTCATTGCCCCACTGCGGAAAACCAGGACGGATCGGGTAGACATAGCCGCCCATCAAAAAGAGCTTCGCCTGCCGCAGAATGCCGGAGTACAGGCGATCCAACCGGTACAGATTTGTGTATGGCCCGATGGCTATGATCGCGGCGTCTTGCTCGATGCTGCGCTTGAGCAGGGCAAGCGCCTCCTCCGGCGGATTGGGGGCAGGCGTCACCGGCCGCGGCCAATAGCGCCCCTCCGCCGGATAACCCAGTTCGGGGTAGCGATAGAACCCTTGCGCGACATCCGCGCCGGCGGCTACAGGAATATCCGTCCGGCCTTCAAGCGCCAAGACAGCACGCACATATCCGGCCCTGCGCCCCTTGGCCTCGGCCACGGTCGTGATGCCGCTGAGTTGGACCTCCTCCGGCCAGCGCAGCAGCAACGCCAGCGCGCACAGGTCGTCGATATCGCCGCCCAGGTCGGTGTCCAGATGGATGCGCTGCATAGCTCTGCCTGACTTCACTCGATCTTGAAAAAACGGGAGCGGCACTCTGCGAGTGCCGCTCCCTGGACCGATACCCTCATCTATTCCGCCGGGGCGAAGACGATGTTCCCACTGTCGAGCTTCATGTTGAGCACCAAGTTTGGCCCGTCGAAGACAAAGGTGGCGACCGCTTCCAGGTCTTTCAAAAAGACATCGGCCTGCGACCCTTCTGGGCAGGCCATGCGCGTGGTCGCCAACGGGCCAAGCGTCAACGAACTGCCGTCCACTGTGTAGCTCCCCATGCCGCGGTTGCAGTCCACCTGGGCCTGGAGCGAGCCATCGGGCTGAAAGGTCAGCGTATAGCGTGTGGGGTCCGCTGCCGCCACGACGCTGCCATCACCGTACTGCGTCTCAGTCCACTGCCAGGTGACGCCCACCAGCGCGCCCTCCCCGGTTTCTCCCGCCGCTTCCTCGGTTGCCGCGGGCGTGGCCGCGGCGGCAGCCCCCGCCGCGTGGAAAATCATCTCGCCGCCGCCGGCCAAACCCAACGTCAGGCTATCCCCCTCTAGGGTGTAACGGGTCACACTGTTTAGCCCATCCGAAAAAGCATCCGCCTGCGAATCTTCGGGACAGCCCATCAGCGTGGTGATCATCGCGCCAAAGGTCAGCCTGTCGCCCGCCACAGTGTACGAGCCGCCGCCGCTGTTGCAGTCGAACTGCACGTCCACCATGCCGTCCTCATGAAAAGTGAGTGTATAGCGTGACGGCTGCGCGACCGTAATCGTGTCGCCGTCGCCGGTCTGGGTGCGCTGCCATTCCCAGGTCACGCCGGTCAGCCCGGTTATGTCACTTGGTTCTTGCGCCGGCGGAACCGTCCCGCCGGCGGGTGGAATCGTGCCGCCGGGGGCCGTGATCGGTTGACACGCTGCCAGCAGCAGAACAGCCAGCAGCGCCGCCGTCGATTGCCAGATTCGCATGATCCCCTCCTTAATGAGTAAAACCGCACGCGCGCTCTATACGCCAGAGTTGAGCAAATCACGTTTCTGCTCTCTGTGGGACGCAAATCCCTCCTTGTAGGTTCCAGATGCGCCGATCTGGCCTACTGCCGTCCCCACGGCTTACCCTGCTTGCGCCTTGGTCTGCTATGATAGGGGCAAGGTCAAACCGTCGCAATTGCTCAAAAAGCGTTCTGCGCGGGTCTACGCCGGCAGAGACCAGCACATTCAGAATATTCAGAGATGCCAACCTATACAGAAAGCGTGAACCCAATGAAGCGCCGTCTTCCCCTTCTTGTCCTATCGGTGGGCTTACTGATGGGCCTGAGCGCGGCCTGCGTCCCGGTACAGCCGAGCACGCCGCCCGCCGGGCAAACAGATACGCAGCCCGAGTCCCCCGGCCACACGCTGCGCGTGGCGCTGCTGCCCACCACCGATGTCGTGCCTTTCTATGTCGCCCAGCAGATCGGGGCCTTTACCAGCCAAGGCCTTACCGCCGAGGCGGTGCCGGTGAGCAGCGCGGCCGAGCGCGACACCGTGATCCAGACCGGTGCAGCCGACTGCGAGATGACCGATGTCCAAGGCGTGGTGCTGACCAACGCGCGCCAGGCACAGCCGCTGCGCATCATCGCCACCGCCCGCCAGGCCACGGCGGAACGCCCGCTCTTCTTTCTGCTCAGCGCGCCGGAGAGCGGCATCACCAGCGCCGATCAACTGGCAGGGGCCAATATCGGCACCTCTGAAAACACCGTGATCGACTATTGGTTTGACCGCGTCCTGGCCGCAGCGGGGGTCGATCTGACAAGCGTGACGCGCACCAACGTGCCGCAGCTGCCGGTGCGGCTGGAACTGCTGCTCAACCAGCAGTTGGATGCCGCCATCCTGCCCGACCCGCTGGCCTCGCTGGCGCAGTTGCAGGGCGCGACGATGGTGCTGGACGACACGATCCTGCCCGAAGCCGCGGTCAGCGTGCTGGTCTGCCGTGCCGACGTGATCGCGGCGCAGCCCGACGCCGTGGCCGCCTTTCTGGCCGGTTGGGACCAGGCCGTCGAGGCAATCAACGCCGACCCTGCCGCCTATGCCGACATCCTGATCGAGACGGCGCGCGTGCCGGAGCCGCTGCAGGGTCAGTATACGCTGCCTCCCTTCCCGGTGAAACAGATCCCTAGCGACGCACAGGTGCAGGATGTGGTCGATTGGGCCGTGGACAAGGGGCTGATCGACACGCCGCCGGCGCTGGATACATTGATTGACCCCAGCTTCCGCCAGTAGCGCCCGCGCCGCCATGCCTGCTGCGTCCACACCCGTCCCGTCTGCGCCGCTGCCCGTTCCGCCGCTGCCGGAGTCGTCAGCCGGAGTCGCGCCCGCGGTCAGCATACGCGGGCTGGTCTTTGGCTATGCCGCCGAGCGTGTGCCGGTCTTTGACCGTTTTGACTGGACGGTCGCGCCCGGCGAGATGTGGGCGCTGATCGGCCCCTCCGGCTGCGGCAAGACGACGCTGCTCTATCTGATCGCCGGGCTGCGCCAGCCCCAAGCCGGGCAAGTGCTGGTCCACGGCAGCCCGGCGCCGCGCCCGCGCGCCAGCACCGGGCTGATCCTCCAAGATCATGGGCTGCTGCCCTGGGCGACGGTGGCGGGCAACGCCAGCCTGGGGCTGCGCATGGGCCGGCTCTATCGCAACAAGCAGGCCCCGCCCGGCCAGCCGCGGCCCTATCCCCCTGCGCTGCCGCTGGCCGAAGCCACGCGCTGGCTCGACCGGCTGGGCATCGGCCACTTGGCGAACAAGTATCCGGCGCAGCTCAGCGGCGGGCAGCGCCAGCGCGTGGCGATCGCGCGCACGCTCGCCCTGCGCCCCAACCTGCTGCTTATGGATGAACCTTTCAGCGCGCTCGACCCGCTGACCCGCCGCGATCTGCAAGACCAAGTGGTCGAGCTGCAGGCCGAACTGGACATCACCACCATTTTGGTGACGCACAGCGTTGAGGAAGCCGCCTTTTTGGGACGGCGCATCCTGCTGCTGACCGCACCGCCCAACCGGACGGCGCAGGTGATCGACAACCCCGGCGCGGGGCAGCCCGGCTTTCGCGCCGCGCCGGATTTCGCCAAAACGGTGCAGACGCTCCACGCCCATCTGGGCGAGGTCGCCTCCACTATCCGCTCCGAGGGTGCGAGCATGAGGGGGCGAGCATGAGATGGCGGCAGTTGCTGGGCGGCGTGCTGGCGCTGCTGCTCCTGTGGCAGATCGCGGCCTGGCTGATCCACAACCCGATCCTGCCGCCGCCGTGGACAGTCTTGCAGACCTTTGGCGAAGAGTTGACGCAGGGCAGCCTGCTGCGCCATGTGGCGGTGAGCGCGTGGCGCATCGTCGCCAGCACCGTCGCCGCGCTGATCCTGGCCGTGCCTGCCGGGCTGGTGCTGGGCCAGAGCGCGCAGCTGGACCGGCTGCTGGCCCCGCTCATCTATTTGACCTACCCCATCCCCAAGGTGGTGCTGCTGCCCATCTTTCTGCTGCTCTTTGGCACGGGCAACCTGAGCAAGATCGTGCTGATCGCCACGATCCTCTTTTTTCAGATCCTGGTGGTGGTGCGCGACGAGGCGCGCGGCATCCGCCCGGAGCTGATCGCCAGCGTGCGCTCGCTGGGCGCGGGGCGCATCGCGCTCTTTCGCTACGTCTACGCGCCCGCCTCGCTGCCGGCGGTGTTGACGGCCCTGCGCGTCAGCGTGGGCACGGCCATCGCCGTGCTTTTTTTCGCCGAGAGCTTCGCTACGACCTCCGGGCTGGGGTACTATATCCTCATCCAGAGTTGGGGCCGCGTCGCCTATGCCGAGATGTACGCCGGGGTGGTGGCGCTCAGTCTCTTGGGGCTGACGCTCTATTATCTGACCGACTGGCTGGAACACCGGCTCGCGCCCTGGAAATTCATCCAATCCTAGATCGAGAACGCTGCCAATGGAGATTTTCGCCCTATCGCTGGATCGCGCGGTGCGCGACGCCCCCGGCTGGTATCAGGGGGACTTTCACTGCCATACCCATCACTCGGACGGCACGCTCGCTGCCGCCGAGTTGGCGCGCCTGGCACGCGCCGAAGGCATGGACTTTCTCGCCATCACCGACCATAACACGCTCGACGCCTACGCCCACTTTGGCGCGCCGGAGGGGCTGTGCGTCATCCCTGGGCTGGAGGTCACCTTTGACCGCGGCCACTACAACGTCTTTGGCATCGTGCAGGATGCCGATTGGCTGGGGCCGGTGCGCCGGGGGCCGACCCAACTCCATTGGGCCAAGCAGGGGCTGGACCTGAATGACCTGCTGGCGGCGAGCGCAGCGGACGGGCTGCTCAACTCGATCAACCACCCGCTGCTGCCGCCCTGGGCCTGGCTCTTTGAGGATGCGGAGCTGGCTCATGTGCACTGCCTGGAGATCTGGAACGACCCCAGTTGGCCCGACAACCGCATGGGCAACCCGCTGGCGTTGGCGCTGTGGACCGATTGGCTCAGCGCCGGCTACCGCATCACGGCCATTGGCGGCAGCGATTTTCACCGGCCCGTCAACAAGCCGGGGGTGCGCAAGCCGCCCGACCGGCTGGGGCTGCCGCGCACCTTTGTCTATGCCGAGCAGTTAGCCGGGCAGGTCTATCCCATCGGCGCGGAGGTGGGCGCGGTGGACGGCGATCTCGTGCTGGAGGCGACGGTGACGCCCGCAGGCCGCGGCGGGGTGGCGCGCCTCATCGGCAACGGCGCGATCCTGGCCGAGCAAACCTTGCCCTGGGCCGCATCCCCCCACGCGACCCATGTGCTGCACCACACCGCGCGCCTTGCGCCCGATGCGCCGGTCTGGTTCCGGCTGGAGGTGCTGGACGGCAACGGGCTGCTGGCGGCGGTTACCAACCCGATCTTTGCCGGGCCGCGGCCGGCGCCGGTCTTGACGCGCTACGGCGATTTTGTCGACGTGACGCAACCCGCGCTGCGCGCCCGCTAACCGCCTATGGCCCTGGTTCATTTTGGCGCTCGGCCTTTCGCCGCCGACCTGGTGATCTTCGACAAGGACGGCACGCTGGTCGACTTTGAGCCGCTGTGGGCCGCCAAGACCGACGCCGCGGTCGCCGCGCTGGTGCAGGCCGTGGGCGGCGATGCGACATTGGCCGCCGAACTGCACCGGCTGTTGGGCTATGACCCGGCGGCGCGGCGTTTCGATACGCACAGCCCCATGCTGACCGCGCCCATGCCTACGCTGCGCACCCTGGCCGCGGCCGCGCTCTACCGGCAGGGCTGGGGCTGGCTGGAGGCCGAGCTGCACGTCGCGGCCCACTTTACCCCTACGATGGATGGCATCTTTGACCTGGCCCTGCTGCGCCCCACGGCAGACCTGCCCGCGCTCTGCGGCGGCCTGCGCCGCGCCGGGGTGCGCATGGCGCTCATCACCAGCGACGACCGCGCGCCCACCGCCACGACGCTCGACTGGCTGGGGGTGGGCCATTACATCGAGTTCCTGGCCGCCGCCGACGACCCCTATCCGCACAAACCTGCGCCTGAAGCGGTGTGGGCGGCGTGCGCCGCGCTGGGGGTGGACCTGGCAGCCACGGCCTTTGTGGGCGACTCCACCACCGACATGTTAATGGCGCAGCGCGCCGGGGTGGGGCTGCGCGTGGCGGTGCGTACCGGGCTGATGGACGAGGCCACGCTCGCGCCCCACGCCGATGTCGTGCTGGCCTCAGTGGGGGAGATCCAGCCGCTTCCTAGTCGCCGCAGCGAGGGAGAACCATGATCGAACGGCCCGACCTGTCCGATGCGGCCATCGGCGCTGCGCTGCGCCGTCACTACAACATCGCCGTGCGCGACATCGAGTTCCTTCCGATTGGGAATGACTCCAACGCCTGGGCCTTCCGTGTACAGGCCGAGGACGATATTCCCTACTTCCTCAAGGTGCGGCGCGGGGCCATTAACACGCCCAGCCTGGCCGTGCCCCACCATCTCCACGCCCAGGGGATCGAGCAGGTGGTCGCGCCGCTCTTGAGCGGCAGCGGGCAGCTTTGGCATCGGCTGGACGAGTTCGGGCTGATCCTCTATCCCTTTATCGAAGGCCATTCTGTCATCCATACCGGTATGGCGGATGACCACTGGGTCGAACTCGGCAGCGTGCTCAAACGCATCCACACCGGCGCGCTGACGCCTGCGTTGGCCGGACAGCTGCAGCGCGAGACCTTTGCGCCCAAGTGGCTCGACTTTGTCAGGCAGTGGCAGACGCAGGGGGTGCAGGCAAGTCAAGACCCCTTCGCCCGTGAGTTGGCTTCGTTCTGGCAGCAAAAGCGCGCCGAGATCGGCTATCTATTGGCGCGCACCGACGCGCTGGCCCGCGCCCAGCTCGACAGCCCGCCGCCATTCGTGCTGTGCCATGCGGACATCCACACGGCCAATCTGCTGCTTGACGCGGAAGATCGCCTCCACATCGTGGACTGGGACGAGACGGTGTTGGCCCCCAAAGAGCGCGACCTCATGTTTGTGACCGGCAGGGGCATTGGCTTTTCGGTGGGACCCAAAGAAGAGTCGCTGTTTTTGAGGGGCTACGGCGAGACCGCGCTCGACGCCGGTACGCTGGCCTGCTACCGCTACGGCTGGGCCATCGAGGAGATCGGCGACTACAGCGCGCGCCTGCTAGGGCTGCTCGACGGCGGCGACGAGACCAAACAAGCGGCGCGGCACTTCTTGGCGCAAGTCTTCGGGCCGGGCGGGGTTGTGGAACTGGCCTATCGATCCGACCCGGCCAACCAGCCATCTGCAACCGGCAACCTGCAACATCCGAGATCGTTTATCTAGAAAGCCCGTCCTGTGCCGACCGCTGCCCTTGGTTTGGTTTTTCTCTCCACCATCCTGCATGCCAGTTGGAACCTGCTCGCCCATGCGCGGCGCAATGACCAAACGCTCTTTCTGCGCGCCGCGCTGGTCACCGGGCTGGTGGGGCTGGGGCCGGTGCTGTGGAGCGAGTGGACGGGCAGCAACCGTTTCCCGCCGATGGTCTGGCTGCTGCTGGTCATCACCGGGCTGTTTCAAGGGCTGTACTTTCTGGGTCTGACGCGCGGCTATGGCAGCGGCGATTTCACTGTGGTCTACCCCGTGGCGCGGGCGCTGCCGGTGCTGATCCTGGCGCTGGTCGACGCAGGGCGCGGGCAGGTTCCCTCGGCGCTGGGCTGGCTGGGGATCGCGCTGGTGACGGGCGGCTGTCTGCTCTCGCCGCTGGAATCGCTGCGAGAAGTGCACTGGCGGCGCTATGCCAACGCCACCGGCTTTTGGATCCTGGTCACCGCCGCCGGCGGGGTGGGCTACAGCCTGGTGGACAAGCTCGCCGCCGAGCAGTTGGCTCCTGGCGCATGGAGCGCGGCGCGCTATGGGCTGATGGAGACGCTCATCACCGTCTTCTATCTGTGGCCGCTGCTGCGTCTGACAGGCGGGCCGTTGGGGCCTGCGCCGGGGTCGTGGGGGGTGCGCTGGCGCTGGGCTGCGCTGGCGGGCGGTTTCATCTTCGCCGCCTACTGGCTGATCCTCTGGGCCTACCAGATCAGCCCCTATGTGAGCTATATCGTGGCGCTGCGCCAGTTCAGCATTGTGATCGGCGTGGTGGCCGCTACGCTGCTTTTTCACGAACCCGCGGCGCGGCTGCGCATCGCCGCCGCGGTCATCATCGCCCTGGGTGTAGCCGCCATCACAGTGGCATGAAGCGGTGCTGCTTATGATAGTGCTATGAGCAATCACCCATCCCTGACCGCCCAACACACTCTCTTTCGTTTCAACCGTGTCCCTGTCATCGCCCAACCCTCGTTTTGGCCTTTGCTGCTGGCCGTCTGGGGCATCTTGTCCTGGATCGCCGGCGCGCGTCGGCCTAGAAGGCCGTGGCCACAGCGGCTGCTGGTGGGCGTGCTGGCCCTCCCACTAGCGCTCAGCGCCGAAATCGGCCACGCCCTGGCTCACACCATCAGCGCGCGCTACGCCGGTGCGCCGATGAATCGTATCCTTCTGTCGAGCGGGATGCCCCGCACCCTGTACACAGACAATGCCGTTTCGCCCACAGCCCACCGGCTCCGCGCCATGGGCGGACCGATTTATAATGCACTTGGGGTCGCGTTGAGTTTTGTGTGGCGGCGTCGGGCCACACCTCGTTCGCTGAATCGTGAGCTGGCAGACGTTGCCTGCGCTAGCCACGGGCTACTGCTGATCGCGTCGCTGGCGCCAGTGCCCATCGTGGACGGGGGGGTCTTGCTCAAATGGACGTTGGTGGCGCGCGGTGAACCATCCGCTGCAGCTGATCAGGCGGTTCATCGCGTGAGCCAGACGCTGGGCATAGTTTTGGCGAGCACAGGGGCCGCGCTGATCCTATGGCGGCGCAAGTTCATCGGCGGCTTGTTGTGCGCGGCCGGCACTGCCGCCCTTGCCGCCGGTCTTGACCTGCTGCGCTGAGGGCAACACGAAGCTCGTCTACGACTGAGGGGCTTCCTCCAGTGGCAGGTTGGCGAAGACATCCAGCGTCAGGTCCGCCGCGGCGTGAGGGTCGACCTGGCTGCGAAAATAGGCCGCGGCGCCGATCATGGCGGCGTTGTCGGTGCAGAGAAAGAGCGGCGGGATATAGAAGGGCAGGCCGAGCGCGGCAAAC
>QEUY01000161.1 GCA_003577365.1 Chloroflexota bacterium
GAAACGGTCCGTGAACTGGCCCAAGAACGCTACGTCGGCCTCCTGGTTGGCGCCGACGTAGACGCGGATCAGGTCAAAGCCTTGCGCCAGCTTCTCCTCCACCCGCTCCAGGTTGCCGGAGACCTCCTCCACCGCGCGCATGCGGAAGATGGGATAGCAGACGCGCATGCGGTCGCGCAGCTTGCCCCCCAGCAGATGGTAGACCGGCACGCCTTCGGCGCGGGCGTTGAGGTCATGCAGCGCCAGATCGATCCCCTGGCGCACCAGCCCAGAGCGCGAATACATGTGCCCTTCGTCGGGGAAGAAGCGGATCAGGTCGTCTTCGATCTGGGCGATGTTGCGCCCGTCGCGGCCGCGCAGCAGTTCGTTGAGCATCCGTTCCAGTTCGCCAATATCAAACTGGTACATCGGCACATGCGACAGATCGCTCATCTCGCCCCAGCCGATATGGCTGTCGCCGGCTTCGATCTTGACGATCACATGCTGGTTGGCAATGCCGGTCTGGCGGGGCGTCGCCACCGGAAAGAGTTGCACGCGTGAAATCTTCATGCCGCTGCCTTTCATTGTGCTGCTGGCTCAAGCATCGAGGGAGATCGACGGGTTCATGGCTGAGCACTAGTGTACCCCGCGCCCCAGGATGCGCCAAGTTGGGCGCGATTCCTGCCATTGATCCTGGCCGCGGCTCGATTGGCCCATCCCACCCGATGCAGTAGAATAGAGACAGTGCGCGGTGGTCGCCTGCGCGTGCATCGCCGCTTGTCACTTTCCAGCTTCCCTTGTCCCAATCTGGCCTAGCAAGGACCCAAGAACCATGATCAAGATCGCCGAAGTACTTCCACCCCGGCCCACGCCGCTGTGGCGTCTGGTCAAACAGTGCGGCGCCGACTATGTCGTCGGCTCGATGGATTTTAGCACCCTGGAGACGGCGCGCAACAAGGACGAACTGCCGTGGGGCTATCTCTCGCTGCTGCGCGTCAAAACCGCCTATGAAAGCGGCGGCTTCAAGTTCGACGTGCTCGAAAGCCGCCCGCCGCTCAACAAGGCCAAGTTGGGGCTGCCGGGCCGCGACGAGGAGATCGAGACGGCCTGCGACCTGGTGCGCAACATGGGCGCGCTGGGCATCGGCGTCTGGTGCTATGAATGGATGCCCGTCTTTAACTGGAGCCGCACCTCGACCACCGTCCCCTCGCGCGGCGGCGCCATGGCGACCGGCTATGATCATTCCCTGATGAAGAACGCGCCGCTCACCGAATATGGCGAAGTCTCCGAAGAGCAGCTTTGGGATAACCTGAAATACTTCCTGGATCGCGTGATCCCAGTGGCGGAGAAGGCCGGCGTCAAGCTCGCCATGCATCCGGACGACCCGCCGCTCTCCCCCATCCGCGGGCTGGGGCGCATCATGCGCAGCGTGGAAAACTATCAGCGGCTGATCGACATGTACGACACCGAAGTCAACGGCATCACGCTCTGCCAGGGCAACTTCACCCTGATGACCGACGACCTGCCCTCGGTGATCCGCGACTTTGGCAAACAGGGGCGTATCCACTTTGTCCACTTCCGCGATGTGCGCGGCACCGCCGACAACTTTGTCGAGGTCTTCCACGACGAAGGCAAGACCAACATGCTCGAATGCATGAAGGCCTACAAGGACATCGGCTTCGAAGGCGTGCTGCGCCCCGACCATGTGCCCACCATGGAAGGCGACAGCAACGACAACCCCGCCTACTCCTCGATTGGCCGGCTCTTTGCCATCGGCTATATCAAGGGGCTGCGCGAGGCCGTCTACAACCAGCGCGCAGAAAACTAGCGAAGCTGCACGGGGTGGCTGTCGGCATAGACAGCCACCCCATCCCCTGCGGCCCTGACGTCCAGCGACGCCGACATCGAGGCGCTGCATGTCGGGCTGCACGCCCATAACCTCGCCCAGCTTGGACCCGACGCCTTTAACCACTATGAGGCGGCATCTATGGCGAACTGCTGTGGGAATGGCTCTACATCATAGCCTTATCACAGCCTTTACCTAGCCGGAGTATGCTACAATCAAACCATCTGTGCGCCCTGGCTTTACCTGAAGATCACGCGCCCGCGCCTCTGGTGGCTTCCCGCAGGAGGGCTTGTCTATGCTGCGCCATCGCTGGTTTGTCATCCTTGTGATCGGCCTCTTTTTCCTGCTCATGGGGAACTCGGCCCCGCCCTGGTATGCCTGTGAAGGCAAGGCCGACGGCGACCCTTGCCAATATGGCTACGGCTGCTCGACCAACGGCGTCTGCCGCTTGAACCCCAACTGCACCGACGAACCCAACAGCGCGGTTAACGAATGCCTGACCTGCGTCACGGGCCGGGCCGCGACACAGCCCTAGCTATGCTGCTTGCGCCCGACCGCGTGCAGTGGCTCGCCTGGGGCATGACGCTGGCCCTGGAGAGCGCGGGCGTCGCCGCGCTATGGCCGCTGGTTATTCTGCGCCATGCAGCGCGTACGGGCGTGGGGTGGGCCGTTTGCGCTGTCTTCGCCGTCAACGCGCTGACACATCCGCTCTTTTGGCTGGCGCTGCGCCGCCTGCCCCATCCTGGGTCGCCTGCCGTCCTCCTGGCCGAACTGGGCGTGATCGTCGTCGAAGCGGCGCTCTATTCCTGGCTGCTGGCATTGTCGCCGCCCCGCGCTGCGGGCCTGAGCCTGGCGCTCAACCTGCTTTCATGGGGGGGCGGCGTGCTGCTATGGCCTCGGCTGCTGCGCGCCCCATTCATGGTATAGACATCCCTCCCGGCAGATGGCGGCTGTGACTGGCTGCCATCGACCATCATCAACTGTCCCATCATCAACTGTCCCATCATCAACTGTCCCATCATCAACTGTCATTGACTGTCATCAATCTGAGATCCGCATGTCCACGATTGTGCTGCCCGATTGGTTTGTCGGCCTAGACCCGGTCTTTCAGGCGCTGCTCGCAGGCACATTTACTTGGCTTGTCACCGCCCTGGGCGCGGCCACCGTTTTTCTTAAGCACGATCTGCCGCGCGCCCTGCTCGACGCCATGCTCGGCTTCGCTGCCGGCGTGATGATCGCCGCCAGCTTCTGGTCACTGCTCAGCCCCGCCATTGCCTTGGCCGAGGACCAGGGCGTGGTGCGCTGGCTCCCTGCCGTAGTTGGCTTCCTGGCAGGCGGTCTCTTCCTGGGGATCACCGACCAGATCCTGCCCCATCTTCACCCTGGCATGCGCATGAGCCAGGCCGAAGGCATGCCTACCACCTGGCAGCGCACCACGCTCTTGGTGCTGGCGATCACGCTGCACAACATCCCCGAAGGGCTGGCGGTGGGCGTGGCCTTTGGGGCCGCTGCGATTATGGATACGTCGAACTCGGCGCTGCTGGGCGCAGCCGTTGCATTGGCGATCGGCATCGGCCTGCAGAACTTCCCCGAAGGCATCGCCGTCGCCATGCCGCTGCGCCGTGAAGGCATCGCGCGGCGGCGCGCCTTTTGGTACGGCCAGCTCTCGGCATTGGTGGAGCCTTTCGCGGCGGTGCTCGGCGCTTTCGCCGTGGTTCTGATCCGCCCCATGCTGCCCTATGCGCTGGCCTTTGCCGCAGGGGCCATGATCTATGTCGTAGTCGAAGAGCTGATCCCCGAATCACAGGCCAGCCAGCGCACCGACCTGGCGACCTCCGCCACCATGCTCGGCTTTGCGGTCATGATGTGGTTGGACGTGGCGCTGGGCTGAGCCGCCGCGCCCGGTGATACTACGCCCCCCAGATGCAAGTGACAGCACAGAGCGGGGAAAATGTGATGGCGGCTTACGGTGTTGACCGCTACATGCAGTATGCTATGCGCGACAAATTCAATCGACCTGGGTCGAATCAATCTGGACAAGGGATGCTGCACGCTGCGGCATCCCTTCGTGATCGCCCGGCGCTGCATGCAAAGACGCTCAAACGATATTACAACATATTACAACGCGGTATCCATACACCATCGAGGCAGAAGATGAGTCCGAAAACCAAAGTGCAAGGGATGGGTTCGATTGTGCACAGCAGAGGCGTGGCCTTCCGCGTCTGGGCGCCCAATGCCCAAAAGGTATCTGTCATCGGCGACTTCAACAACTGGAATCCCGCCGCCTCGCCCATGGAATCCGAAGGCAACGGCTACTGGTATCGCAACATGACCTCGGCCAAGGTGGGCCAGCAGTACCGCTTCCACCTGGTCACCCCCACGGGTGAGTTCAGCCGCATTGACCCCTATGCCCGCGCCGTCACCAACTCGGTGGGCAATGCCATCATCCACGACCCCAAGTTCGATTGGGAAGACGATACCTTTGCGCCGCCCAACTGGAACGAGATCGTGATCTACGAGATGCACATCGGCTCCTTCGCCGAAGACGCCGACGAGACCCCCGGCACCTTTGACAAAGTGCTGACCCGGCTCGACCATCTCAAACGGCTGGGCGTCAACGCCGTCCAGATCATGCCCGTGGCCGAGTTCGCCGGCGACCGCTCCTGGGGCTACAACCCGGCCCACATCTTCGCCGTCGAAAGCGCCTATGGCGGCCCCGATGCGCTGAAAAAATTCGTCAAACGGCTGCACAAGGCGGGCATCGCCGTGATCATCGATGTAGTCTATAACCACTTTGGCCCCAGCGATCTGGAGCTGTGGCGCTTCGACGGCTGGAGCGAGAACGGCGGCGGCGGCATCTATTTCTATAACGACTGGCGCGCCGAGACCCCCTGGGGCCACAGCCGCCCCGACTACGGACGCGGCGAGGTGCGCCAGTTTATCTATGACAACGCCATGATGTGGCTGGACGAATATCACATGGACGGGCTGCGCTTCGACGCCACCGTCTATATCCGCACAGTCAATGGGCCGGGGGCCAAGGACCTGCCCGAAGGCTGGGGACTGATGCAGTGGATCAACGGCGACATAGCCCAAAAATATCCCGGCCATATCACCATCGCCGAAGACCTGCAAGGCAACGAGTGGCTGACCAAAAGCGTGGGCGAAGGTGGCGCAGGGTTCAGCGCCCAGTGGGATGCGGCCTTTGTCCACCCTATCCGCGCCGCCGTGACCGCAGCCAGCGACGCCGACCGTTCGATGCTCAGCATTGCCAAAGCCATCGACGCCAAGTACAACAATGCTGCCTTCCAACGCGTGATCTACAGCGAATCGCACGACGAGGTCGCCAACGGCAAAGCGCGCGTCCCGCAGGAGATCACGCCCGGCGACCCCACCAGTTGGTTTGCCCAGAAGCGATCCACCCAAGCCGCGGCGCTGGTCTTCACCGCGCCGGGCATCCCCATGCTCTTCCAGGGCCAGGAATTTCTGCAGGGCGAGTGGTTTCAAGACAATGTGCCGCTCGACTGGGACAACCTGGACAAATACCGCGGCATCGCGCGCCTCTACCGTGACCTGATCCGGCTGCGCACCGACCGCGACGGCGTGACGCGCGGCCTCACCGGCCAGCATATCGAGGTCCCCCACGTCAACGACGCCCAGAATGTGATTGCCTTTCGGCGCTGGGAGGAGGGCGGCCCCGGCGACGACGTGGTGATCGTCGCCAACTTTGCCAACGCGCCGGTGGAGAACTATCAAATCGGCTTTCCGGCGGAGGGGCTGTGGCGGGTGCGTTTCAACAGCGACTCGCGCTTCTACAGCCAGGATTTTGGCGACTATCAGGCGGACGACGTCAACGCCGAGCCGGGCGACTACGATCATCTGCCTGCCCACGGCGCGATCAGCGCCGGCCCCTACAGCGTCGTCATCTACTCGCAAGACAAGGCATAGAGGGATTTCACCGCAAAGCCGCAGAGGACGCAAAGAAGAAGGGAGTAGGTGTCAGGGGGTTGGGGATAGGGCGTACGGACGCGGTATACCGTGTCCGTACGCTTACCCGCCTACTGCTTCACCATCTCCGCCAGGCCCAGCGCCGCCAAGACCTGCGCCACCTCACCTTGCTCGGCCTCGGTCACCTCGGTGATGGGCGGGCGCACCGCGGCGCGGCACAACCCCATCTGCGCCATCGCCTCCTTCACCACCGAGACATTGTTGCCGTTATGATGGCGGGCGCGCAGATCCTCAAAGGCGCGCACCGCTGCCCAATGCTGCATCGCCCGCGCCGTATCGCCCCGCTCCAGCGCGGCCTGCATCCCCAGCGAGTGCGCTGTTGTCAGGTTGACCAGCCCCGACGTAAAACCGCTTGCGCCGCCGGGCCAGAAGAAAGGCGCCCACGATTCCGCCAGCCCGCAGACCCAGGTAAGCCGTTCCGCGCCCACCTCATGCACCGTGCTCGCAAACTGTAGCGGGTTCGCCACCGCATATTTGATGCCCACAAAGTTGGGGCAGAGATCGGCCAGCCGCGCCAGCGTCGACGGCTTGAGCGTGGCATCGCGCAGATAGGGGACAATGCCCAACTCCGGCACGGCTTCGGCAATTGCCCGATGATAGGCCAGCCAGCCCTCATCCGACTTATAGGGATGCACCGGCTGATGCACCATCACCGCCTGTGCGCCGTGCGCCGCAGCATGGCGCGCCGCCTGCGCCGCGCTCTGCGCGTCAAAGCCCACGCCTGCCAGGATCAAAGCGCGGTCGCCCACGGCCTCGGCGGTCGCCTCCAGCTCACGGCGCTGCTCGTCTGCCGTCAGCGAATAAAATTCGCCGGTGTTGCCGTTGGGCGTCACCACGCCGATGCCGCTGTCTACCATGCGCGCCACCAGCCGCGCATAGAGGTCGAAATCCGCACTGCCGTCGGCGGCAAAGGGCGTAACAGGGATCACGATCACGGTGCGTAGCCGCCGGCGGATCGTCGCGAGGGAGAGAGGATTTGCAGCCATGGTTCCTCCTTTGGGCTGGCCTGTGTGGGTTGTGTTGTGCAGGTTATAACATGGCGCGCAGCCTGCGTCAATCACAGCCCCCCTTGACAGCCCTTGTCATCCAAAGCCCCTTTTCTTTGAAAATCCACCGGGCGCGGGTACACTTATGCGGGTACACTTATGCGGGTACACTTATACGGACACTCAAGCAAACATCCAAACAACAATCCAGACAACAACCCAAACTCAACAACCCAAACTCAACAACCCAAATAATAAAGTCAATCCTACTGTTTATCCTTCCTCACCGCATGCTTAGAAAGCAGGCAGCACTGTGAAGATCACCAAGTTAGAGACGTTCCTCGTCAAGCCGCGCTGGCTGTTCCTCAAGATGCACACCGACGAGGGCTTGGTGGGTCTGGGCGAACCGATCCTCGAAGGCCGCGCCCGCACCGTCGCCACCGCTGTGGCCGAACTGGAACCCTACCTGATCGGCAAAGACCCGACGCGCGTCGTCCACCACTGGCAGGCCATGTACAAACATGCCTTCTATCGCGGCGGCCCGCTGCTCACCAGCGCGCTCTCCGGCGT
>QEUY01000162.1 GCA_003577365.1 Chloroflexota bacterium
TGCGCCCGCCGTGGCAGACAGCACGATGGCGATGATCCTGGCCTTTACGCGCGGCATCCGCCAGGCCGTGCTGCACCAGCGGGAGCGGGTCTGGCGGCCCGGCGAGATCCGGCCCAATCTGGTCGAGCTGACCGGCAGCACGCTGGGCATCATCGGCTGTGGCGCGATCGGGCGCGCCCTGGCGCAGCGCGCCAAGGGGTTCGACATGCGCGTCGTCGCCGTGGACCTCAACCCCAAGGAGAAGCCCGCTGTTGTGGATGAACTCTGGGGGCTGGATCGGCTGGACGACCTGCTGCGCGCCTCTGATTATGTGGTGGTGCTGGTGCCCTACACGGCGCAGACGGCCAACATGATCGGCGCGCGCGAGATCGGTCTGATGCGTCCGACGGCGATGCTGGTGGTGATGTCGCGCGGCGGCATCGTGGACCAGGATGCGCTGGTCGATGCGCTGCAGGAAAAGCGCATCGCCGCTGCCGCGCTGGATGTCTTCCAGCCCGAACCGCTGCCCGCCGACCACCCGCTGTGGGGGCTGGACAACGTGCTGATCGCCGCCCACATCGCCGGCGGCACGCAACATGAAGGCAAGTACATCGTCGAGATCTTTAAGGAAAACCTGGGTCGCCTGCTCAGAAACCAGCTTCCCCTGCGCAACCAGGTCAATAAGCAACTAGGTTTCTAAGGCTGCGTATAAGGCTGTCTAGTAGAGCTGCGGATGCACCGGAAATTGTCTTCCGGTGCATCCCTGTCTCGTTTGAAATTCATTTGACCCCCCTTTGCAGGCGTGCTACACTTCGGCCCGGCGCAGCGATATTCCTCCCCAGCTTCCTGAATGTATTCTTGCTGCCGCCTCTGCGTCTTCCACTATTGTCGGCGGGCCAGTCTGTTGTCCGGATCGTGACCCAGTTCGGCCATTCCCCAGAGTCGCTTTGTCCAACTAAGTCGAGCCGAGCTAAGCCAATTTGGCAGCATGTACATCACTTTATCCGCTCAAGCAGAGATCCAAAGGAGAAAGCTGTGAAACAGATGTGGTGGAAAGCCCTTTTGCTTGTCACACTGGCCGCGGTCATCACAGGCTGCACTTCGGCTGCGCCCGCAGCGACTGATCAGACCGCCGCACCGACGGCAACCGTGCCCGCTGTCATTGAGTTGGACACAGAGGCAGCGCCAATGGGCGCAGATTGGGTGATGAAGGCTCCCGAAGAGAACCCCAAACGCGGCGGCACGGTGACCACCGCCTGGGGCATGGCGCCCACCCATTTTGATCTACACCAGGGCGGCGGATGTGCGGGGTGCGGCATGATCTACAACGGCCTGATCATGTGGAATGTGGCCGATGGCTATCACACGATCGTCCCCGCTTTGGCAACCGAATGGTCTGTCTCCGAAGATCACTTGGTCTATACGTTCAAGCTGCGTGAGGGTGTCACCTTTCAAGACGGCAGCGAGTTCAATGCCGACGACGTGGTGGCGACCTTTGAGCGCATCATCAATCCGCCTGACAATCTCTCCATCAGCGGCATTCGCGAGCAGTTGGCGATGGTCACCTCCGTTATGGCTCCCGACCCGCTGACCGTGGAATTTACCCTGGCCCAACCCACCCCCTTCTTCCTGGAGGTGTTGGCCGGTGACAGCATGATCATCTACTCTGCCGAGGAGTTGGAAGCGAACAATTTTGACCTGCGTGGTGTAACCGTGCCTACGGGTACAGGACCTTTCAAGTTTGTGGAATATGTACAAGGGGAAAAGCTGGTCCTGGAGGCCAACACGGAGTATTGGAATTCCGAGTTGCCCTATGTGGACCGCATCGAGATGCTGCATGTGCCGGCGTGGCCCGACCGCGGCACCGCTGTCTTGACCGGGCAGGCGGATTTTACCTTCAACGGCTCGGTGGATACCTGGCAAGAGGCCCAAAGTCGCCCGGAGATGGTGACGGCGCAGGCTCCCTGTCTCAACTCCCATATGATCGCGATCAACAACGAACATCCGCCCTTCGACGACCCGCTGGTACGCCGGGCGATTCACCTGGCAATTGACCGCCAGGCGATCATCGATGCCTTTACGCCTGTTTGGGAGCCGGCATTCGTCTCACGCTGGTTGCCGGCGGCAAGCCCTTGGGCTACGCCCCAGGAAGAAGTCCTACAACTGCCGGGCTATCGCCCTGACAAAACCGAGGACATCGAGACCGCCCGCCAACTGTTGGCCGAGGCCGGATACCCGGACGGCTTTGAGACAACCTTTACCGCCTGGACGGAAGCCTCTTCTTCTGAGGTAGCCGTGCCTGCTTTCGCCGAACTGATGCGCACGGCACTCAACATCACAGGCGAGATCAAGGTAGTCGAACGCCCGCGCACCAATGACGTGCTCAGCTCAGGCGACTTCGATCTGTTTAAGGCCGATATCTATGCCTCGCCCGTCCTAGACCCCTATCCGCTCTGGAACCTGTATCTGCATACGGGGGCCTCCCAGAATTGGTCGAAGTATTCGAACCCGGACTTCGATGCGCTTCTGGATAATGAATTGGCGCTGGAAACCGACCCAGAGGCGCGCCAGGAGATCATCAATCGTGGTCTCGATATGCTCGACGAGAACCCGCCTTTCTTCCTGATCGGTTTCTGTGCCCATTCTGTCATCGCCAATCAGGCAGTCAAGGGTCTGTCGATCACCGATCGCGCATGGTCCAAGTTTGATCGCTTTGAAACCGTGTGGCTGGATCGCTAGGCTGCGAGCGCCCTGTTTCGCTTGGGCATAGCATTGCGGGCAGCAAGGGGCAATGGAGAAATGGATGCGCTTGGCTTCTTCATTGCCCCTGAGTCCGGCGAAGGTTCAGGTTTGAGTGATAAGCCGCAGGTATAGAAGGCTGCTCGCTTGCGTAAACCCTAGGCTGTTGAACCGGATGACGAGTTTACCATGGCCCAGTATCTTTTGAGGCGGCTGCTGCTCGCCTTTCTCACCATCTTTGGCGTGACCATTGTCATTTTCATCAGCATGCGCGTGCTGCCGGGCGACCCGCTGGCGATGATCTACGGAGAGGGTCAGGGCATGTACGTGCTTTCGGACGAGCAAGTGGCGGCGGCGCGTGCCAGCCTGGGGCTGGATCAGCCGTTGTATATCCAATACCTGGACTGGATGATCGACGTGGCCAAGGGCGATCTGGGCTATTCCTTTTGGGTGGATACACCGATTCGCGACACAATCCTACGGCGTGGGCCGATCACTGCCCAGATCGCCCTCTTTGCCATTGTCTTGGCTTGGGTGATTGGGATCCCGGTGGGCATCATCAGCGCCGTGTGGCGTGAAACCTGGCCCGATTACATTCTGCGTTTTTTTGTCACACTCTTTATGGCGATTCCCAGTTTTTGGCTAGGGTTGGCGATGGTTCTCTTTACAGTGCTTGCCTTCAACTGGCGACCTTCGATCACCATTGTCCAATTCTGGGAAGATCCCCGCGAAAACTTCCTCATGATCCTCGGCCCCTCTGTCGCCATGGGGATTGGCATTGGCGCGTTGATTGCCAGAATGACGCGCACTACCGTGCTGGAAACGCTGCGTGAAGATTATGTGCGGACGGCGCGTGCTAAAGGCTTGGCCGAATGGACGCTCCTCTTCCGGCATGTGCTGAAAAACGCCTTGCTCCCTGTCATCACCATCTCTGGACTTTCGCTTGCAGGTCTCTTGGGCGGGTCTGTGGCAGTCGAAAAAGCGTTTGGCTTCCCAGGGTTGGGGTCGGCGTTGGCACAGGGCGCGGTCGAACGAGATTGGATGATGGTGCAGAACCTGACGCTGATCTTTGCCATCACCTTTGTCTTTATCAATCTCTTTATCGACCTTCTCTATGCCTGGATCGATCCACGCATCCGCTACAGCTAACCCCCATGTTGGGTCTGCACACAAAGATTTTTGTGCATAGGGTCTCTTTCTGCTTGAGGCTTCACCCTTTTGCTGAGGAATGCTCATGAGTACACCCGCGGCCACAATTGAGCGAGAACGAACCCAAGGACAAATTGCCTTTGGTCAAAGCATCTGGGGCGCAGCGAATCGCTTTGCGAAGACCTCACCCATCGGCGCTGTATCGGCGCTTTTTCTGGTCTGTATCGTCTTCGTCACGATCTTTGCCGACCAGATCGCACCATATCATCCGCTAGAAGCCGATTTTCGTGCCATGCGTGCGGCTCCTTCGGCAGCGCATTGGATGGGAACCGACAATCTGGGGCGCGATGTTCTCAGCAGGTTAATCCATGGAGGGCGCATCTCCCTCTCTGTCGCCATCCTCTCCACGCTGCTGAGCAAGCTCCTTGGCTTCTCCTGGGGCATCCTCACCGGCTACTCTGGAAATGCCTTTGATCTGGTGAGCCAGCGCGTGATCGATGTACTGCTTGCCTTCCCTGGCATTATCCTCGCCATGCTGCTCTTGGCTGCGCTCGGCGGCGGCTTTGGCACGGTGGTGATCGCCATCACCCTGCAGGGCATTGCCGGAACGGTGCGCGTCATCCGTTCGGTCGTACTCTCGATCAAAGAAATGGCCTATGTGGAATCGGCGCGCTCGATCGGCGCCAGCCGCTCCCGCGTGATGATGCAGCATATCGCCCCCCAATGTGTTGCGCCGATCCTGGTGTTGACCAGCGCATCCTTGGGTTCAGCGATTTTTGCAGAAGCAGCGTTGAGCTTTCTGGGTCTCGGCATCCCCCAACCGACGCCCAGTTGGGGCAACATGCTCGGCGGGATCCTGGCAAACCAGTTTAAGCCCCAATGGTGGCTGGTCATCTTCCCCGGCTTGACGATTACCCTCACCATTCTTGCCTTTAACCTGGTAGGCGATGCTCTGCGCGACCATCTGGACCCCAGGTTAAGAGGGCGGATTCACTAAGCCCCTTGGCCGGGTGGCGGCATAGACCACCCATGCAAACCCGGACGCTGCCAGCCCCGCCATCCAATAGCGGCTGCGGGTGGTGGCGTCAAAGGGGGTCGCGCCCAAGTGGGCGTAGAGAAAGATCACATAACGTCGCGCTTGCCTGGCCGCAGGGTCAGCCGATCTCCACCAACAGCGCATCGCGCGCCACGCCCTGGCCCACCTGCGCATGCACCTGCTGCACCGTGCCGCCGCGCGGCGCGTGGATCTCGTTTTCCATCTTCATCGCTTCGAGAATCAAGAGCGGCTGCCCAGGCTCCACGCGCTGCCCCGGCGTCACCAGCAGGCGCGTCACCAGCCCAGGGATGGGCGCTTTGACGCGGCCATCGCCGCTGGCAGGCCGGTGGGTCGCGGCTTCCAGGTCGCGGGTCTCCAGATGATAGCGGCGTCCCCCACTCTGTAACCAGCGCAGTTCGGGGTCGAAGATCACCTCATAGGGCCGGCGGTCGACCACCACCCAATCGGGCAGCGCCCCCGCGCCCAGCTCAGGCAGCGTCACCGTGAGCGGATCGCCGTCGACGACGACGCAAAAGGTGTTGCGCTGCGCCGGGTCGGGCCGGACTTCGACCGTATAAGGATGGCCGTCGATCTGAATCGCAATCGTACGCATCGCACGTTCTCCCTCTCACAGCGCACGGCTGGCGCGATGCCAGCCGGAGAGCAGGCGCGGCGGCGGCGACGGCTGGCCGCTCTCCTCGCGCAGGGCAAAGGCCACTGCCGTCGCCGCCGCCAGATCGCGGCGCACCTCCTCCGCTACCAACGGCAATGGCAGCGGATCGAACAGCAGCCCCGTATGATACTCGCCGCGCACCACGTCGGGATGTTCGATCACCTGGCGCAGCAAGGTCAGGTTGGTGGCGACCCCGCGCACCACAAATTCATCCAGCGCCCGGCGCATACGCCGCAGACAGACGGCGCGCGTCTCGCCCCAGACCACTAGCTTCGCCAGGATCGGGTCATAGTCCACCGGCACTTGGCAGCCGGCGCAGGCATACGAATCGATGCGGATGTGCGCGCCGCCCGGCACGCGATAGTGGCGCACCATGCCGGGGCTGGGCAGATAGTCGTTCCACGGGTCCTCGGCGCTGACACGGCACTGCATGGCCCAGCCGCGCAGCCGGATATCCTCCTGGCGCAGCCGCAGCGGCTCGCCCGCGGCCAGCGCGATCTGCAGCGCCACCAGGTCGACGCGCGTCACCATCTCCGTCACGGGGTGCGGCTGGACGATGCGCGGTTTGATCTCGGTGAAATAGAAGGTCCCGCCGCGGTCCATCAGGAATTCCACCGTGCCCACCCCTTGGAAGTCGAAGAGGCGCGCGATCTGCCGCGCCGTCTCCCACAAACGGGCGCGCTGCCCATCGTCGAGGTGCGGCGCGGGCGACTCCTCAAAGAGTTTCTGGCTGTTGTGCTGCAGCGACCCGTCGCGCTCGCCCAGATGGATGAGATGCCCCTGGGCGTCGCCGGCGATCTGCACGGCCAGGTGGCGCGCCGGGGCGATGGCCCGCTCTAAATAGAGGCTGCTGTCGCCATAGACGTTTTCGGCCTCGCGGCGCGCCTGGCGCACCTGCTCGCCAAAGCTGTCCGGCTGGAAGACCAGCCGCATCCCGCGCCCGCGCCCGCCGCGACACGACTTGATCACCAGCGGGAAGCCCAGCGCCGCCGCTTGCTGCTCCAGCCGTGTGCCCTCGTCCAGCCCGGCGGCCTTATCCGAGGCTTGGGGCGTGGCATAGCCGGCCGCGGCCACATGGC
Organism: Chloroflexota bacterium; assembly: GCA_003577365.1. Classification (GTDB taxonomy): domain Bacteria; phylum Chloroflexota; class Anaerolineae; order Caldilineales; family Caldilineaceae; genus QEUY01. The sequence continues at coordinate 6,656 of QEUY01000162.1, forward strand.
GCAGCGTGCCGATCTTGTCCTGCAAGCGCGCCAGCAGCGCCGGCGGCGGGCCGATAAAGACGATGCCCGCCTCGGCGCAGGCCGCCGCAAAGAGCGCATCTTCTGCCAAAAAGCCATAGCCGGGGTGGATAGCCTGGCTGCCGGTCTGCTGCGCTGCCTCCAGCAGGCGCGGGCCGTCGCGGTAGCCCAGCGGCGAGGTCAGCGACAGGCATTCATCCGCCATGCGCACATGCAGCGCGTCGCGATCCTCCGGCGTATAGACGGCTACCGTGCGGATGTCCAGATCGCGGCAGGTGCGGATCAGGCGCAGCGCGATCTCGCCGCGGTTGGCAATCAGGATTTTGTCGAACATACAGGCTCCTCGACCGCGCGCGGCGGTCTACATGGGCGAGATCCCATGTTTTTTGGGGAGATGCCGCTCCCGTTTGGAGAGGGTCAACTCCAGGGCGCGGATCAAGATACGGCGCGTGTCGCGCGGCGCGATCACGTCGTCGATCAGCCCGCGCCCCGCCGCAATATAGGGGTTATTGAACTTGGTCTGATACTCCTCCACCAACTCGGCGCGCTTGGCCTCTGGGTCGGGCGCATCGGAGACTTCCTTGCGGAAGAGCACATTGACCGCGCCCTCGGCGCCCATCACCGCGATCTCGGCGTTGGGCCAGGCATAGAGCAGATCGCCGCGCAGCCCTTTGCTGCTCATCACGCAATAGGCCCCGCCATAGCTCTTG
>QEUY01000163.1 GCA_003577365.1 Chloroflexota bacterium
TTTCTAGTGGTTCCAGGCGAAGACGGGTCAGCTATTGAACGCATTGTCAAACCCCCAGACCAACTCCACATCGCCGATCTGGACGGTATCCCCCTCGGCCACGCCTGCGGCACGCAGCGCGTCGGTGATGCCCATGGCGCGCAGGATGCGCTGGAACCGCATGGCCGCCTCGTAATAGTCCCAGTTGGTCATCTGCGCGGCGCGCTCGATGGCGATGCCCTCGACCAGCCAGGCGCCCTCGCCCACTTTGTGGACGGCGAACGCCTTTTCGTCGGCGGGGATCTCAAACTGCGCCGCCTCAGCCGGCTCCTCCAGCATTTCCTCCACAGCCGGCAGCTCGTCCAGCATCGCCTGCACGCGATAGAGCAGTTCCTGCACATGTTCACCCGTGGCGGCGCTGATCGCCATGTGGGGCAGGCCGCGTGCTTCCATGGCGCTTCGCACCGCCGGCCACTGTTCACGCGCCTGGGGCAAGTCGAGCTTGTTCAAGACGACGATCTGGGGGCGGTCGGCCAGCGCCGGGTTAAAGAGTATCAGCTCCTGGTTGATCGCCTCGAAGTCGCCCAGTGGGTCGGGGCTGTCGCCGTTGAGCAGGTGGATCAAGAGGCGCGTGCGTTCGATGTGGCGCAGGAAATCCAGCCCCAGCCCGACGCCTTCATGCGCGCCTTCGAGCAGCCCTGGGATGTCGACCAGCACAATCTGGCGGTGATCGACCTCGGCCACCCCCAGGCTCGGCTCCACAGTGGTGAAGGGGTAGTCGGCGATCTTGGGTTTGGCCGCGCTCACCACGCTGAGCAGGGTCGACTTGCCGGCGTTGGGCACGCCGATGATGCCCACATCCGCCACCAGTTTTAGCTCCAGGGTCAGCCAGCGTTCTGTGCCGGCCTCGCCTTTTTCGGCCAGCCGCGGGGCCTTGTTGCGGGCGCTTTTAAACGCGGCGTTGCCGCGCCCCGGTCGCCCGCCGTGTGCGACCAGCAGCGTTTGGCCGGGCCGGGTCAGGTCGCCCAGATATTCGCCGGTTTCGGCATCGCGCACCAGCGTGCCGCGCGGCACGGGCAGCAGCAGGTCGGCGCCGTTGGCCCCGGTCTTGTTGGCTCCGCCGCCATGCTCCCCCCGCTCGGCGCGATAATGGATCTGCTGCTGATAGGCGGAAAGCGTATTGAGCGCCGGGTCCACCACCAAAAGGACATTGCCGCCGCGCCCGCCGTTGCCGCCGGATGGCCCGCCGCGCGGGACGAATTTTTCGCGGCGAAAGGCCACCACGCCGTTGCCTCCGTCGCCTGCCTTGACATAGATGCGTGCTTGGTCGAAGAACATTGGCCTATTGTAGTGCCTGCGGCGCTGAGGATCAAACCGCGGCCTGTCTGCACTTCATATGAGCGGTTGATATGAGCGGTTGACACGTCGTCAGGCGCGGGTATAATGAGCGCACGAAATTGGACAGAAATGGTCGTGGTATGCAGGGAAATAGCCGCCGCTGGGACGGCAACTCGGACGGCACGGTCCCCGTGGCGGGGGGCGGGCGTTGGGGTCTGGCCTTGGTGCTCATCGCTCTGGTCGCCGTCTTTGTCTTCTTCGGCCCTCACCTGTGGGCGTTGGCCCAAGACCCTGAACAACTCACTGTCTGGGTCGCCAAGCTGGGATGGCTCGGCCCGCTGGCGTTGATCGCGCTCAACGCGCTCCAGATCGTGATCGCACCCATCCCCGGCTATGTGGTCCAACTCGCCGCCGGTTTTCTGTTTGGGGCCTTGTGGGGCGGCATTTGGGGCGCAACCGGGCTGGTCGCGGGAGGCTCCCTGGCCTTCTGGCTGGCGCGCATCTACGGCAGGCCGCTGGCCGAGCGGCTGGTGGGGCGCACCCGCCTGGCCCGTTGGGAGAAGGTAACTTACAGCACGAGCACCTTGGTCTGGTTTATTCTGTTGCTTGGCCCAACCGGCGATGCGCCCTATTTTTTGGCCGGGCTGTCACGGGTGGCCTTTGTCAAGGTGCTGCTGATCACCTTGGTCGTGCGGGTTCCCAGCGCCTTTGTCGCCGCGGCGGCGGGCGCCGGCGTCATGTTTTTGACCTGGTGGCAACTGGCGCTGATCTTTGCGCTGTTGGCAGGGATTGTGCTGGTCTTTCTGCGCTATCATGACCGCATCGTCCACTGGTCGGAGCACAGGCTGCAGCGGCAGCTTGAGCGCGAACAGCATGACGAGAAGCCCTGAGCGCGCTGGGAGTGCGTTCGTAGGGCCGAATTGGATCTTTTGAACTGAAGCAGTTGAACTGGAACAAAGATGAAGACAGAAAGCCAGATGTCCTTACAGGCACGGATCGACGCCGACCTCCACGCGGCCATGCGCGCCCAAGACACGGTCGCCAAGCTGGCGCTGCGCGCCGTCAAGACCGCGCTGACCGAAGCCAGCAAGGCCGGGGCCAACCATGATCTCGACGACAGTCAAGTGGTCGGCGTGATCCAGCGCGAAGCCAAACGCCGTCGTGAGGCTGCCGCCGAATATCGCCGTCTGGGCGCGGCCAACCAGGCGGCGCAGGAAGAGGCCGAGCTGGCGATCTTGGAGCGCTATCTGCCGCGCCAGATGGACGAGGCCGAGATCGAGCGCGCGGCGCGCCAGGTGATCGCCGAGACCGGCGCCACCTCGGCGCGCGACATCGGCAAGGTCATGCCCGCGCTGATGGCGCGCCTGGCCGGCGCTGCCGATGGTAAAGTCGCCAGCCAGGTGGTGCGCCGGCTGTTGGGCGGCTGAGCGCGGCCGCGTGCGCTGCTGCGCAAGGCGCTGGGCGCAGTGTTGTATGAAGTAGGGATGACCCATGGTGTCCAGATTGAAGGGGCAGACTGTACATTGGCTTGACCTGCTGCTGGTGAGCGGGTTATCGGCGTCAGCCGGCATCCTGTTGGTAGGGCTGCTGTCTTGGCAAAGCCCGTTTGGCAGCCAGATTCAACTGACGGTGGGTGAAGTCGCGCCCTATGACATTGTGGCCCCGCGCCAGATCAGCTATGAGAGTGCGGTGCTGACCGAACGCGCCCGCGAGCGCGCCGCCCAGAGCGTGGCCGACCAATATGACAGCCCCGACAGCCGCGTGCGCCGCCAGCAGGTGGAACGGGCGCGCCAAATTCTCGAATACATCACGGTGGTGCGCGGCGATGCCTATGCCGCGCCCGAGGTGCAGACCGACTATCTGCTGGCGATTGCCGACCTTAACCTGACCCCGGAATCCACCCAGCAGATCCTCGACCTCTCTGACGAGGAATGGGAGCTGGCCGCCGGCGAGATCCCGCTGACGCTCGACCGCGCCATGCGCGAGGAGATCCGCGAGAGCAGCCTCAGCACGGCGCGGCGGCGCGTGCCTTCGCAGGTGATGGCCGAGCTGAGCGAACCGGCGGCGGCGGTGGTGGTGGAGCTGGTGCGCGCCTTGATCCGCCCCAACAGCATCCTCAACCAAGCGCGCACCGACGAACTGCGCGACAAGGCGCGCAGCGACGTGCCCGCGCAGATGGTGAACCTGGAACGCAACGAGATCATTGTGCGCGCCGGCGACATCACCACGGTGGAAGATGTAGAGGCGTTGACCCAGATCGGGCTGATCCACGGCGAATGGGACTGGTGGGTCAGCGTGCGCAGCTTTCTGTTTACGCTGGCGCTGTTGGCAGTCGCCGGCGGCACGCTCTACCGGCTGCGCCCGCGCACCCTGCGCAGCTTGCAGGAATATAGCCTGCTGATCGTCATGGTGGTGATTTGGCTGCTGGCCGCCAAATTCATGCTCGTCCCCCACGACTGGCTGCCCTATCTCTATCCGCTGGCGGCGTTGGGGATGCTGGCCGCGGTGCTGCTGGATCTACGCGTGGCTGTGGTGGTCATTTTGGCCTTCGGCCTGATCGCCAATTACATGGCCCCCAACAACGGGCCGCTGGTAACCTATCTGACCCTGGGCAGCCTGGTGGGCGCGCTGCTCTTGGGGCGCGCCGAACGGCTGACCGCGTTTCTCTGGGCAGGCACGGGCATCGCCTTGACCAACTGGTTGGTCATGTCGGCTTTTCGCGCCCCCTACGGCGATGTGATGCCTGCCCGACTGCTGCAACTGCACATGGTCGTGCTGCTCAACGGCGGTCTGTCGGCCAGCGTCGCCATGATTGGCTATCTGGTGCTGGGCAATCTATTTGGCATCACCACCAGCCTGCAACTGACCGAGTTGAGCCGGCCCACGCATCCGCTGCTGCGCCAGTTGCTGCTCAAGGCGTCGGGAACCTACCACCATACGATCGTGGTCAGCAACCTGGCGGAGCGCGCCGCGGCGGCGATCGGCGCCGATGCGTTCTTGACGCGCGTCGGCTCCTATTATCACGACATCGGCAAGACGGTGCGCCCCTACTTCTTTACCGAAAACATTGTGGACGATAACTCGCCCCACGATAAGCTGGACCCGCTGACCAGCGCGCAGATCATCATCAGCCACGTCAGCGACGGTATTGACCTGGCTAACAAATATCATCTGCCGGCGCGCATCCAGGACTTTATCCGCGAGCACCACGGGCGCACCCTAGTCAAATATTTCTATTCGCAGGCGCAGCGCGAGGCCGGCGAAGATGTAGTGGTCGACGAGGCGGACTTTCGCTATCCCGGTCCCAGCCCACGGAGCAAAGAGACGGCCATTTTGTTTCTGGCCGATACCTGCGAGGCCGCGGTGCGCTCGGTGCGGCCCGCCACGCGTGAAGAACTGGAGGCGCTGGTCAACCGGCTGGTCGACGAGCGCGTGGCCGAAGGCGAGCTGAACGACTGTAACCTGACCTTCCGCGAACTCCAGATCATCAAGGAGGTCTTCTTGCAGGTGCTGCAGGGAGTGCACCATCCGCGCATCCAATACCCGGAGCAGATCATCAAAAAGACCAAGTCCGGCCCACCGGCCCGCCCGGTGGGTGAAGCCGGCAACGGCAGCAACGGCGCCACCGTGCCTGTGCCCGGCGGGGTCGAGGAGCCTGCGGGCGTCTAGGGGGAGCGGTGGCTGATTCCATGTCTGATCTGTCGCCTGACAGCTTGTCTTCTGCCGGTCTGCCCGCCGCGTCCTATACGGTGAACGTCGATATTGACGACGACTATGCCGCCCTGGTCTCTGCCGGCGACCTGGCCGCGGCGGTCGTGGCGACGCTGCGCCATCAGCAAGTGGACGCAGGCGAGGTCACGCTGGTGGTGGCGGGCGACGACGAGGTGCGCCAACTCAACCGGGACTACCGTGGGATCGATGCGGTCACCGATGTCCTGAGCTTTGCCGCCCACGACACGGCGGATGCAGATGCGCCGGCGCTGGCGCTGCCTCCCGAACTGGCCGCCGAGCTGGACGCCCATCTGGGCGATATTGTGATCGCCTACCCCTATGCAGCGCGCCAGGCCGCGCACTACGGCGCTGCGCTGGCGGCGGAGCTGCGGCTGCTGGCCGTGCATGGCACGCTGCACCTCTTGGGGTTTGACCACGACACGCCGCAGGCAGAGGCGGCGATGTGGGCGGCGCAGGAGGCGGTGCTGGCCGAGTTTGGCGACCGCGGGCTGTCCCTACGCCGCTATGAGGAATGACCCGCTTGTGGACAGAGTGACTTCGTCGACGCGGCCCCGCGCCGTGCGCCCACATGGGGCGCGCCCTGCTGCCGGCCCGCAGCCCTTGAATTTTCGCGGCGGCTACACCTTTTTCGATGGGCGGCGGCGCAGCCTGGCCGCGGCCTGGGCCGGTGTCCGCCATACCCTGCGTACCCAGCCCAACGCCTGGATCGAGCTGGCCGCGCTGGGGGTCGTGGTGGTCGCAGGCTGGTGGTTTCGCATCCGCGCCGTGGAATGGGCGGTGCTGGGGTTGACCATGGCGCTGGTCCTGGCGCTGGAGGCGGTCAACACGGCGGTCGAGTCGGTGGTAGACCTGGTCTCGCCGGAGGTTCACCCATTGGCAAAGATCGCCAAAGACAGCGCGGCGGGGGCGATGATCTTTGCCGTGTTGGGCAGCATCTGGGTGGCGGCGTTTATCTTTGGCCCGCGGCTGTGGGCGCTCATCTTCTAGCCTGGGCGATATCAAAAAGAACGGGGGCCGGTCGATTTTCCGGCCCCCGTTTTGCTTCAGAAGACGGCTGCGCTTAGGGGAAGACGACGGTGAGCTTTAGGTTTGAGGCTTGGACAGCCGGCAGCAAGCCCTCGATGGTGTTGAGCAGCGTCTGCGCATTCAGGTCGTCGCCCAACAGGCCGGTCTGCTGCGCCAGGGTGAGGACGTGGTTGATGCGCCCGTCCGCCCAAGTGATATAGGGCAGGGTCTTGCCGTTGACGGCGATAAAGATACCGTCGGGATTGGTGGAGAGAGCGATCTCATCGATCCCCGCGCCCGATGCGGTTTGAATCACGTTCAGCGGCAGGTTGAGCGTATTCTGTACCGCGGGCAGGAACTGCGCCAGTTCGGCCTGCGACAGCCCGGCCACGCTCCAGGTGCCATCGTCGGCATAGGTCACGGTGACTTCGAAGGTGGGGGGTGTACCGACGGCGTCGAGGAATTCCTGCTGGGCCGCAAGGGCGCGGCTGGCGGCCTCGTCGTCGGCGGCCACAAAGGGCAGGATTTCAGTGCCCGCGGCCACGGGGAAGCGCAAGATCACGCCGATGCCCAAGTTGCGGATCATGGGTAGGAGCTTGTCGAGCAGCGCCAGCCCGCCGCCCAGGGTTTCGAGCACTTCGCCGGTGGCAACCAGCTTTTCGCCGTCCCACGCCAGCGACGGGATCGGCTGGCCGTTCACCAAGATCAGGATGCCTTCGGCGGTGTTGTCGATCTGGATATGCTGAATTTTGGCCTGGGTCAGGAAGTTCACCGTATCGACAGGGACGGCAAGCGTGGACAGGTCTTGGCCGATCATTGCGCCCAGTTGAGTCACCGGCTGGCCGCCGATCGTCATGCTCCCGTCGGCCTGCACGTCGATGACCAGCGCCGGGAGATCGATGACGACCTGAGATTCGTCGGCGGATGCGGCGACTGCCCCCCCGGTTGCCCGTGGCCCACAGCCCGCCAAGGCGGTGAGGGCGACGAGTAGTAGCATGAGGATGGTCACCGACCGTCGACTGCGCGTGAGCATGGTTTCTGGTTGCATATTCGATTTTTCCTCCGTTCGGCTACTCTCTTCCACCAGATATGAAAGAGTCACAAAGGGTGTGGGTGTAAGGGGTAAGCGAGCGAACCGCAAAGCCGTGGGCTTTGGCGCTATTGTAGCACAAGTAAAAGGCTGATCCAATCGTCATTTCTCCTGCGGTCGACCTATGTTTGGCAGCAGAGATTGCGATTCAGGCCGCCCGCTGCGGAATTCTCCCTGCTTTTTTCTGGCCTGAGTGCCTGATCGCGCAAGTAGGGGCCGCCCCCCGTGGCGGCCCGT
>QEUY01000164.1 GCA_003577365.1 Chloroflexota bacterium
GTCTCAGCCTGCCGCTCTACCCGGAGATGGGCGAGGCGCGGCTGCTGCGTGTGGCGGAGGCGGTGGCGAGCCTGCTGGAGGAGCGCGTCGGGGTATGAGTAGCGTGGTCGCGTCTGCGCCCGTAGACATCACCGCGCCCGGCGCGACACAGGCCCGCCCACTGGTGTCGGTGGTCGTGCCGGCGCGCAACGAGGAAGCGACTATCGGCGATGTGGTGGCGCGCAGCGTAGCGGCCTTTGCCGAACTGGACTGTGTGGGGGAAGTGCTGGTCGTCGACGACGGCAGCACCGACCACACCGGCATGGTCTTGGCCGAGTTGGCCGGGCGCTATCCTAACCTGCGTGTCTTTACACATCGCCGCAGCCAGGGCATGACCGCGGGCTTGCAGCGCATGTTTGCCGAGAGCCGCGGCGAGATCGTGATCCTGATCCCCGCCGATATGGAGTCCGACCCGCTGGTGGATGTGCCGGTGCTGGTGCGCTACATGCAGGCGCACGACTTGGACGCGGTGGCAGGCTGGCGGCAGGGGCGCAAGGACAGCAAGGTGCTGGCCAGCGCGGTCTATAATGTCGTGATGCGCCGCCTGGCAGGCGTGCCGGTGCATGACGCTAACTGGATCAAGGCCATGCGCCGCGAGGTGGTGGAGGGCTTCCCGCCGCTGCGCAGCGATTGGCACCGCTTTTTGCTGATGATCGCCGTGCATCAGGGCTTTCGCGTCGGTGAGGTCAAGACCTATTACAAGCCGCGGCCGGCGGGGGCCAGCAAATTCGGCTGGGAGCGCATCCCGATCAGCTTTCTGGATGTGCTGGTGGTCAAGTTTCTGCTGACCTTTAGTCAAGCGCCAATGCGCTTTTTTGGCGGGCTGGGGCTGGCGGGCATGGCGCTCAGCCTGATTACTTTTCTCTATCTCACCGGCCTCTACCTCCTGACCGATACGCAGCAGCGCCCTATCTTTATTGCCGCGGGCATTTTGGCGGTGATCAGCGTGCTGCTCCTGCTGGTGGGTTTCTTGGCCGAATTGATCGTCAGCCAAGGCGAACGCATCGCGCTCTTGGAGCGGCAGATGCTCGAGCGCAGACAGCACGCAGCGGAGGGTGCGCCCCGGTCAGCGGACGGCGACGCGCCCGCACTCCACGGTTCCGTTGACCGGCGCGCCTGACGCGCCGGCAGCCCCCACGACAATCGGATACTCCCCTGCAGGCGTGACCGGGTTGAGGTTGATGTCCAGCTCGTCGCGCACGATGGTGTTGGGCGGCCAGGTGCTGGTGGGCCAGAAACGCAGCGCCTCGCCGGGCCGGGGCAGCCGGTCGCCCCAGACGCCTTCCGGCCCGACCATCTGCGCGCTGGCAATGTAGTCGGCGCCGAGCGGCGTGGTCGCCTGCCACCAGAGCCGCACATGCACCCAGCCGCTGGGCGGGTGCAGAAAGTCGTCGCGGGCGGCGACCACGGGCGTCATGACCTCGCACGCCAGCAGGCGCAGGCCAGGGGCCAGCTCGGCGTCGGGGTAGACCGCGGCCGGCGACAGCGCGGGCAGCGCGTCAAACTGCCCTTGCAGCATGTAGCCGGAGAGCTTGACGCCTGCCGGGTACTGCTCGGTGATGACCGGGAAGTGCTGCGCCAGCCAGCCTTCTACCAGGCGGCCATCGTCCACGCCTTCGAGATGGCTTTGGGTGAGCCAGAGCGTGGCCGCGCCGAACTCCACGATGCCTTCGAGCGGCGGCGCGATCACCGTCTCCACATCGTCCGGCCCCAGCGCGCCGCCAAAGGGGAAGAAGACGGGCAGCGTCTCCTGGTCGGTCGTCCGGCGCAGATACCACTCCAGGGCTTGGTGGGTATAGTCCACATGCGTAACCACGGCGCTGGGCAGACCGGGCGTGGCGGCGCGGTAGTCGAGGATGTAGGCGGCGGCGGCGCGCCAGTTCTCACGGGCGCGGGCCGGTGTCCACAGCGGCGGCAGGGCGGCCAGCAGTAGCCCGGCGGCGACTAAGCCGGTCATGATGCCCAGCGGTTTGAGGCGCGCATAGAGCGCGGCGCAGCCCCGGCCTGCGGCCCACAGGATGAAGGGGGCCAGAAAGAGCAGATAGCGGTCCTGGGTGAAGATCGAGCGGCTGCGGCTCAAGAGCAGGTTGGCGATGAGCAGCGGCACGCCCAGCCAGATCCACAGCCAGACGCGGTCGAAGGTGGGCGGCAAAGGCGATGGCTGCCGGCGGCGCGGCCAGGGTAGCAGCAGCCCCACCAGCACCAGCCCGGCGAAGAACGCCAGGGCTAGATTCAGCCAGGGTTGATCCCAGCCGGCGTGCCAGACGGTAGCGTTTTGCAGCAGGCGCAGCAGGTTGGCGCTGAAATCGGCAAAGGCGCGCCCCGGCGTGCTTTCGGCGGCGTTGACCGACCAGGCATTGCGCGCCAGCGGCAAGAAGAGCAGCCCGACCAGCAGCAGCGCCAGCGCGCCTTCGACAAAGCGCCGCCAGGCGCGCGTGTGGATCAGCAGGGCCAACAGCGACAGCCCAGCGGCAGGCAGCACAAAGGCGCTGAAGAGATAGCTGTAGAGCGCGGCGGTCAGGGCAACCACGGCGAGACCCCACCAGAGTAGCCGGCGGCCTGGCGCGGGCGTGTGCCAGGCGCGCCACAGCGCATAGGCGCACCAGACGATGCCGGTGGCCGCGGGCTGGAACATCCGCAGCTCTTGGCTGTACCAGACCAGCAGCGGCGCGAGCGCGACGAGCAGCGCCGCGACCCAGCCGGCGGCGCGCGTGCCGCTGGCACGTGCCAGTTGCAGGATACCCCAGACGGTGAGCGCGCCCAAGAGGCTGCCCAGCAGCCGCAGCGCGGCGTCGTTATGTCCCAGCCCAAACCAACTCAAAAAGCCCTGCCAAAGATGCAGCAGGCTGTAGTAGACCGGGGGGTGTTTGTCCTCGACCAACTGCATGGTGACGGCCCAGGTATGGCGCAGGTCCACCCCGGCCCAATGCAGGCTGACCGCTTCGTCGAACCAGACGCTGTGATAGCCCAGCCGCCAGGCGCGGACGGCCAGCGCCAGCAGTACCAGCGCCGCATCTAGCACACGGTCGGAGGGGCGCGCCGCACCGGCGCGCAGGGCGGCAAACGAGGCAGGGAGCGACATACGCATGGCCGGGCTAGGCGGCGGGCAGGCCGAGTTGATGGACGGCGGCGCGCAGGAAGTAGCGGCGGTAGGCGCGCACTTCGGCCAGATGCTGCTCAAGCTGCGCCCGGACCCAGGGCGCCTCGTCGTGATCGCCCTGGCCTGCGCCGCGCTCGATGAAGACCTGGTCGCCGCTCTGCCAGTCGAGCATGGTGATCTGGCCGCGGCTTTGCAGCCAGAGCAGGCTGTAGCGGATCACCGCTTCGGTCGTGCCCAGGCGCGCCGCCATGCGGTCGATGTGCAGCGCCTGGCCGCGCTGGAGGGCAAACTTGCACATGCCCGCCACTTGGCGTAGCACGTCGTCGAGCGCGTCGTCGGTGGTCACCTGGCCGACCAGATAGATTTCGGGCGGGCGCACCGTCTCATGCAGCCAGGTGAGCAGATCGGGCGTGGGCGGCACGCTGTAGAGCACGAGGGGGCGGGCGCGGGTCTGCGCCTGAATCTGGACGCGCGGCGCATAGGCGACCGGATGGGCGTCGCTGCCGATGTGGATGCCCTCGGCGTACCAGACGGCGCGGTCGGGGCCGGGCAGGTCGGGGATGGCCGCACCGCGGCAGTCGTGGATCTGGACCACCTTGGCAGGTGTAAGCGTGACCGCATCTTCGTGCGCCGGGCGGCTGTCGACATAGGTGAGCTGCAGCGAACGTTCGCCGCGAAACTCGTTGACGCCCAGGGTATAGACCAGGTCGATCGGGCCGGTGGGCAGGTCGATGTCGGCGCTTTTGAACCAGAGCACAGGCGCGGTCGCGCCGGTGGAGTTGCGCACGACCAGGCGCCGGTGTCCGCCGTCGCGCCCCAACCGGCGGTCTTCGACCACGGTGAGGTTGGCCGACATAAAGTTGGGCATGGGGTTGCCGTTGCCAAACGGGGCCAGGCGGCGCAGGTCGTCGGCCAGGGGCAGGCTCACGCTTTCCAGGTGCAGCACGGCGTCCACCGTCAGACCGGGCGGGATGTCCTGGGTGCGGTGCTGGTCGATCTGGCGGTCGAGTTCGCGGCGGAAGCGGTCGATGTTTTCGGGCAGCAGGCTGAGGCCGGCTGCGCCGGGATGGCCGCCGTGGGTGAGCAGCAGATGGCTACAGGCGGCGATGGCGCTGCCGATGTCCACGCCAGGGACACTGCGCGCGCTGCCGCGCGCCGCTTCGCCGGGCGGCGTCAAGAGCAGGACGGTGGGTTTGTGGAACTGCTCGGCCAGGCGCGAGGCGACGATGCCGACGATACCGGCGTGCCAGGCAGGGTGTGCGAGCACCAAGCCGTTAAAATCGAGCAAGGAGGGGGCGCGCTCGATCATCTCTAAAGCGACGGCGGTGATCTGGCTGGTGTAGAGGCGGCGCTGCTGGTTGAGCCGCTCCATGCGCGCCGCCAACTGCCCGGCGCGGATCGGGTCGCGGGTGGTCAAGAGCTCGACGGCTACGGTGGCATCTTCGAGCCGTCCTAGGGCGTTCATGCGTGGGCCGAGCTGAAAGCCGATGGCCTCCGAATCGACGGCGCCGGGCGTCACACGCGCGACTTCCATCAGCGCCAGCAGCCCGGTGCGCCGGGTGGTGCGCAGGCGCTCCAGCCCAAGCTGGAGCAGATAGCGCGCGTCGTGGACTTGCTCGGCCACATCGGCTACGATGCCCAGGGCGACTAGGTCGAGCAGGTCGGTCTCTTCGCCGCTGCGACCGGCCACGCGATAGAGCTCCTGGACCAGCTTATAGGCGACGCCTACGCCGGGCAGGGTGCGCAGCGGGTCACCCGCGGGCAGAAATTTGGGATTGACGATGGCATCGGCGCGGCGCACGCTGTCCGGGCCGGCCTCGGCCCTGGAGACGCCCCACAGTTCCCCGGCGACGGGCCGCAGCGCCAGCAGGTCGGGCGGCGGGTCGTGATGATCGGTGATCACCACGGCGATGCCCTGGTCTTTGGCAAAGCCCACGGCCTCGCCGTCGGTGATGCCGGTATCGCAGGTAATGATCAGGTCGGGGCGCGTTTCGGCGCCGGCGATCTTGGTCTTGAGCTTGTCGAGCCGCATGCCATGCCCTTCGCTAAAGCGGTTGGGGACATGGAAGTGCACGCGTTCATCTCCCGCCAGGCGGCGCAGCGCGGCGACCAGCAGCGAGGTGGACGTTTGGCCGTCCACGTCGAAATCGCCCCAGACGAGGATGCGCGCCTGGCGGCGGATGGCGGCAGCGAGCACCTCGGCGGCCTCGGCAACACCGGTGAGGGTGGCCGGCGGGGCCGGGACATAGTGCTGCGGGTCGAGAAAGGCGCGGGCGCGGGCGGGGTCGTCCAGCCCGCGCTGGGCGAGGAGTTGGGCGAGCAGCGGGTGGCCGCCCACGGACGCGGTGAGCGCGGCGCTGGGTTGGACGGGCGGCAGGATGGACCAGGTGGCAGGCATAGGCGGCACGCGGCGGCTAGAAGCTCAACTCGGCGATTTCGTCCATTCCGAAGTCAAGGCTGCGCGCCGCGGTTTCAGGGATCAAATCCTCGACGTCGCCGGTATTGTCGAGGTCGCTGAGATCGTTGAGGTCCCCCGCCTCGATCCCTCGGTTGCAGCGGCTGCGATAGGTGCAGAAGCGGCAGAGACGCCGGCGCGTGGCCTCCGAATCGGGCGCGAGCGGGAAATCGTCGCGGCTGTGGCCGGCGAGGATCGCCGCCACCAGGCCGGCGATGCGCTGGCGGTTGGCGGCGTGTTGGAAGCTGCCGTAGGGGAAGACCGCGGGCTGAGTCGGCGCGGCGGTGAACCAGTAGCGCATCTCGACCTGTTCGGGTGCAATTGGCCCCCAGCCCAGATAGGGCGCGGCTTCGACCAGCACAAAGGGGTAGACCACGCTCTGCAGACGGCGCTGCAGATGGACTGGGTCGGCGCGGCGGTGGCCGGTCTTCCAGTCCACAATGATAAAGCGCCCGTCTTGGGTGGCGGCGATCAGGTCATATTTGGCCGCGAGGCGGACGGGCGTGGCGTGGGCCGTCTGTTCGATCTCCAGATGGATGCTCAGGTTGCATTCCACCTCGACGCGCGCGCCGGCGAGGTCGGCAGGGCGATAGGCACGGTAGGCGTCGAACCAGCCGTCAAGCGGCGCAGGTAGTTCTTGGGCAAGTTCGTCCAGGTCCAGCCCCAGTTCGGCGCGCTGGACGAGGCGGTGATATTGGTCGCCGAGCCGCATCAGCCGTTCATGGTCTTGGACGGGGGAGGCTTCGGCCGCGGGCCAAGGCAGCCGTTCGACATAGGTGAGCCAGAAGCGGCGCGGGCAGTCGGTATAGGCTTGCAGGCTGGACTGGCTGAAGGCAAAATCGTCGGGCAGCGGCGACCCGGCGGGCAGGGCAAAGGGTTGGCGTTGCATAGGCGCATGATAGCACAGCGGGCGCGCCGCGCCTAATGGTCCGTGTTGCCTGACATGGGCGATCCACAATATTTCACAATACTGTATTATATGATGACTGTATTATGTGATGTCTTACGCGCCATTGTAGGTCGGGCTGCAAGTTTGACAGTTTGCCATCCCAGATTGTGCGGTTGGAAAACCGCTATTGGCGTTCAGCGGTGCTACCGGCATTTGTGCCATTTAGTGGCCTGCACAGCCAGCAAAGCATGAGCGGCAGGAGCAGAATGGCCGCCCAAAAGCTGTACCAGAGACGATAAACCAACGGCTCTGATGCCACGTAGTAGTCGACATCGCGGGCGTGGACAAACGGCGGAAAGAAATCGAGGATCGGCGCGCGGTCGGCACAGTAGTAGTAAACATCCTCCACCTGCCAATGCCACAACGCCGCTAGCAGAAAGAAGGACTGGATAAGGAAAGGTAGATAGCCAGTTCTAACACTTGCACCGAAGCCCTCTGGATAGTGGCGTATGCGCTGACGAACGATCAAACTCGTAATAACCAGGAGTACAGCCAAAAGCAGCACGCTCAGAGCCGGAGCATTGGCAGTCAGGAAGAGGGTGCCGAGCATATACAAGGGGAGCAAAGGCGTCAATAATTCGGGGCCGAGAACAGGCACACGCCTGAATATCAGCAGTCTTCGCATCATATAGCTAAAAGAGGGAGGTTTATTAACCATGATGTCCTTGTCGTAATAAAGATTTGCTTGCATCAGATTGGCATCGCGCAGATCTGCCTGACGCAACTACGCCCGGGCAAAGTGGGCGTGCTGCAAGTCCGCGTGTGTGAGAGTCGCACTACTCAGATTGGCACGTCGCAGCCGTGCCGGGAAGCGCAGGAGGAA
>QEUY01000165.1 GCA_003577365.1 Chloroflexota bacterium
CGCTCGACCACTTCGTCAAACGGGAACTCAAGTGTCCGGCCTATCTGCGTTTTGTGGACGACGTGGTGCTCTTTGCCGACGACAAGGCCACGCTCTGGTCCTGGCGCCAGGCCCTCATCGACTTCCTGGCCGGGCGCCGGCTGACCCTCCATGAAGCTCGCTGCCACCCGCGACCGGTGAGCGAAGGCATCCCCTTTCTGGGCTTTGTCGTCTATCCCCACCACCGCCGCCTCAAACAGCGCAAGGGCATCGCCTTCCAGCGGCGGCTGCGGACGCTGCTGGCCGCCTACCAGACCGGCGCCATCCCGCTCGACCAAGTGACCGCATCGGTGCAGGGCTGGGTCAACCACGTGCGCTACGCCTCCACCTACGGCCTGCTCTGCTCGCTGCTCACCGGCTTACCGATCAACCAACCCAGACCCGGCAAGACCTCCGGGAGGTGACCAGAAGGTGCTTCGTCTGCCAGACTGTTTCTGGTCACCTCCCGGAGGTCGACTGATGCCGGTGCGTTGCACCTCTTCCCCACCGCCCCCAACCCACCACGAACCCATGAAAGAATCACCCATCTTCACCCGCACCCATGACCTGCTCAAGTGGCTGCTGCCCGCCACCCGCAAATTCCCGCGCCAGTACCGCTACCGCAACCGCCAGGCCGAGCACCTGCTCCAGGCCGACCTGGCGCTGGCCGGGTTGCGCAAATCACTCTTGCTTTGTTATGAGTTGGATCTACTGAGCGCCGGCCAATACCGCCACGTGAGCGAACTGGCGCAGGAGGTGGGCAGGCTGCTGGGCGGCTGGCGCAAGGGCCAATAAGCGACCCGGCCCAGGCGCCGTGTCGCAGACGCAGGGGCCGGGTCTCACCGATAGATGCCCGGCCGGCCCCGCCCCGCTCCCCCCACGGGGAAAAGCGGTTAGAGCCGGCGCGGCCAGGACCGGGTCGCGCCATCTCTCGTTTGCGCCGCGGGGTCACGGCGGCTCTGCCGGCATGACCCATTTCTGGCTGTCAATGCTCAGAATCCACGTGCGAATCATCCCGCACCCAGGGTGCGTTGCACGTCTAACGTGCGATGCACCTTTGCCTCATTCCGAGCAAACCACGAAAGACATGAACGACCACACACCGGAAACCCAGATTGTTGTTCCTGTTGTCAGGGTTGTTCCTGTTGCGAGCGGCCGAATCGACCCGGCCCTGCAGCAGCGGCGCAAGGCGCCGTTGTTGCCGAAATTTTTGGGCCGGATCGCTGCGCTGCCACAAGGGCAGCGCAGCGATATAGAATTCAGTATATCAGAAACCAGCATCCAGAAACCAGAAATCAGAACGGTTCACGAGAGATGGGAACGACCACACACCGGAAACCCAGAGAGTAGGGCCCCGTAGCCAGGGTCGACCCAGTCGCGAGCGGCCGAGGTCACCTCGTCCTGCCCATACCAAAACGCACCGCCGCGCAACACCTTGCCCCACTGCTCGTGATCATCCACCAGCCACTCCCACACATTGCCGCTCAACTCTTCCACCCCATAGAGGCTGGCTCCACGTGGGAAACAGCCCGCGGCGCTGGTGGCGCCAATGCCCGCCTCGGTACAGTTCGCCCGCTGCAAATCGGCTTCGTCACCCCACGGGTAGCGCCAACTGGGTTCAGGATTTGCGTGCAATGCTGGAGCATCCGCATGGGCGAGTCCAGCGACAGTGGTCACTACCGGCGCTGCCGGTGCCTGTTTACCGCCACGGGCCGCCTTCTCCCACTCCACCTCAGTGGGCAGCCGCACCGCCAGGCCAGCCGGCAGGCCACCCTCGTTGCGCAGGCGCTCCGTCAGCCAGCGGCAGAAGGCCACCGCCTCGTACCAGCTCACCCCCACCACCGGGTGGTTGGGCAGTGTGAATGGTTCGCCCCAATCATAGGCCCGGCTGCGTGGCTCGCGCTCATAGTCTGCCTTGACCATGCCATTTTGCCAGTAACCCGCCTTTTCAGCCTCCTGCCAATAGCGCCGCACGCCATAACCGCCAGCTGCCACAAAGTGCCCAAACTGCGCATTGGTCACCGGGTAACGCCCCATCCAGTACTCGTACGCAACTTCAACTTCGCTATTCTTCTCATCCGTACGCCGGAACGGCCCCGCCGGGACCCGGCAGAAGTGCATGCCTTCAATTGTCATCACTTCCGGCCGCGGGTCGCCCAGCGCCGCCAGCAGCCGCCCGGCCTCGGCCCGCTCGATGGGGTTGAGCGCGCTGCGCCGCAGCAGCGTCAGCAAGCGCTCCACCACCCGCCCGGCATACACCTCTCCCCCTTCCGGGTGGCCCGCATCCTGGCGGATGGTCGCCAGCCCCACCAGCGCCGCCATGTGCGCCGACCAGAGCAGCGCCCGCCAGCCCCGTGCATCCTGCGCTGCGCCCGCGGGGCAGAGGTCATACATGAGGTCGAGCAGCGCCTCGGTGTTGCGCCGGTTGTAGAGCAACTCCTCAGCCCCCAATTGCGCCGCCAGGTGCCAGTAATCGCCCTCGGCCGCATGGCTCCAGTAGGCGCGGCCAATGCCCCGCCCCGCCACCAGCGCACAGCCGGCCAGATACTCCTGAAAGGTGCGGTGGGGAAAGGTGTAGCTCAGCGGGCGGTCGCCCTCGCCGCCACCCCGCCCCACTAGCAGCCCGGCGCGCTGGTCCACATAGTCCAAAAACTCATCGGCCAGCGCCAGGTCGCCCAGCAGCTCGCGCCGCTCCAACAGAGTCAACATCTGGTGCCGCGGCAGGTCGCTCTCCTGCTGCGCCTTCTGGCGGTGCGTCTCGTAGGCCAGCCGCTCCAACACCGGGCGCAGCTTGAGGTCGTCGCTCAGCAGCGCCTCCAGCCGCGGCGAGAGCGCCACGCCTTTGCGCCGCTGCCAGTGGCTCAGCAACACCCCCACCGCCCGGTCGTACAACCGCACTCGCTCCTTGGGCAGCCCGATGTCGCGCTGGTGGATGATGGCCATGGTCGTCAGCAACATCGGGTTGCTCGACAGTTCGTGCAGGTCCCGCATCAGCGCCGCCCGCTGCAGATCCTGGGCACGCTCCAGCGCCTTCTCCAACTCCAGCCGGCCCAACGCCGCCTGCGCCCGGTACCACGCCTCGACGAAAACCTTGACCTTCTCTTCATCAAAGACGGCCAGCGTGTGCGCCGCAAAGCCCGGCAGCACCGTCTCCCCCACATACGAGCGCACCCGGCAGGTGACCATCATGCGCTCGATCTGCGGATTCAGGCGCGTCAACGCCACTAGCGCCAGCCGCACCAGTTGCCGCGCCTCCTGCCCCACCTCGTCCAGCCCGTCAAAGACGGGCAACAGCTTGCCCTCGTCCAACGTCCCGTCCAGGTCGGCCGCCACATCACCACCGGCCAGCCGGGCGCTGTCGGCCCGCCACTGGTCGAGAATCGCCGCCATCAGCGCCTCATTACGCTGATCATCGTCCAGACCCGTCAGGTTCACCTTCCCCAACCGTGGGGCCAGGTCGCGCACCATGGTCACCACCGGCAGCAGGTCAGCCGGCCAGCCCGCCGGGGCCTCGGCCAGGCCCAGCCGCACTGCCGCCAGCCAGGCCGCCAGTTGGCGCACAAAGGTGGTCTTACCCCCGCCCGGCTGGCCCAACAGCACCAGCCGCCGCGCCCCCGTCGCCGCCTCCAACGCCGTCAGCGGGCGGTCATCGGTCTCGCGGCCAGGCACGGCGGCCGTACGCTGCTCCTTGCGCTGCGCCTTCTCTTCCTCGGTCAGCGGCACACGGGTCTCCGTGTCCAGCGCCACATAGACCTGGTCCAGGCTCACCTCGTCGCCGGCGCTCTCGTCACCACCCATGGCCGCCAGCGGCAACACATGGCAACGCTGGCGCAACGTCCTGAGATAGCGCTCCAGGTGCCTGCTCTTTGGCTCAAGCGGTGCGGCGTGATAGTGCTCGGCGTAAATCAAGTCGCGGCCAATGGTGGAGTTATCCATGTCCACGGCAGCGGAGCGGCCACGCATTTCCGCTGCGTCTAGGCTTTTGGGTCCGGCGGCCTGTCCACCCCGGCGCGCACACCTCGAATATCGACATCACCGGTAAATTCACCTTCCTCCACCTTGACGCCGGTGCCGCTGGCCGTCACATCGGCGATCCGCAGCGCCGCAGCCTTGACCTTCTTCAGATCCACGCCAATCGCTACGGCGGCCTCTGCGCCGATCTTGCTCTGCTCCACCGCGTCGATCAACGCCTGCGCCTGCGCCAGCAACTCCGTATCCTGCGCCGCCCCCGCCTCCTGCAAATCTTCGGCCAGCGACTCCTGCTTGGGCTTGGAGTCCGGCTTCTTCTCCACCGCCTCCAGCCCCACAGCGCCATACTTGCGCAGGATCAACGTCTTGATGCCGGCGTAGGCATCCTTTACCGCCTGCTCCACCGTCGGCTTCAACCCGGCCGCAGCACCCAACGCCACCGCCGTCACGATCAGGGTAACCGGTTCCATCAGGGGACCTCCTTTGTTGCCAAGAGAACGGGAAGACCAACCCACCACCCACGCGAGGACATCCCCACGGGAGCGCCGGCATCCTGCCGGCCCCACCAGAGAGACGCACCCCCATTCTACCTGCTCCACCACCTTCTTGTCTATCCTGATGCCAGCTTGGAAGCCGGAGTCTTACCCCTCCCTAACTCTCCCCAGGTTGGGGAGGGAATTGTCACGGGGCAGACGAAGACTCAGTTCCTCCCCCAACCTGGGGGAGGTTAGGAGGGGGTTCGGCGGGCATTCCGGCCCCTATCCCTATTTCGTGCGACGATCCACCGCTTGACAACCCACCGCACCCACGCTACACTTGTCACAGCGATCCTCAGTCGCTGCCACCCATCACGCCCGTCTTGCCATTGTTCAATCGTCATCTCCTGCACCTTACCTCGTTCAAGCTGTGGAGAAGCCATGGACCCGCTCCAGACCCTCGTCACCGCGCTGGTCGCCGGCGCCACCGCATTGCAGCATACTCCTGTCCCACCGGCAATTGGACAGGCCTACAGCGCGCTCAAGTCCTACCTGCACGATCACTACGCTGCCCTCGACGCCGATCTTGCCCAGCTAGAACGACAACCCGCCTCCAAGGGCCGGCGCACGGTGCTCGAAGAGGGACTGGCCGCCACCAACGCTGCCGGCGACACCGCACTCCTGCAACTGGCCC
This sequence comes from Chloroflexota bacterium, assembly GCA_003577365.1. Lineage (GTDB taxonomy): Bacteria > Chloroflexota > Anaerolineae > Caldilineales > Caldilineaceae > QEUY01. Next base: position 5,158 of record QEUY01000165.1, read on the forward strand.
AGGCGCTGCTGGCCGCCATCCAGCGCCAGGACGCCGCCGGCACACGCATCGCCGGCATCGACATGAGCGATGTCACCGCCGCCTCTATCAAGCTCAGTGACATCCTGGCCCAGGGCGCCGGCCACGTGACCGGCGTCGCCATGAACCGCGTCGATGTAGCCGGCGCCATCGAGATCAGCGGCGTGCGCGCCGGCAACCTGACGCCGCTCGATGCGCCAAAACCGGCCACCGGCGCCGCACCCGCTGCGGCCGACCCCATCAGCATTCTCTTCCTAGCCGCCAACCCGCTGGACATGGAACCCCTGCGCCTCGACGAGGAATGCCGTGCCATCGACGCGGCCCTGCGCCAGGCCGAATACCGCCACTTCGACCTCCGCCCCCACTGGGCCGTCCAGGTGGCCGACCTGCAAGAGCTGCTCCTGCGCCGCCAACCCCACATCCTCCACTTTAGCGGCCACGGCAGCGACCGCAACGAGATCATCCTGCAAGACGCCAGCGGCCAGGCCGCCCCCGTCTCTGCCGGCGCGCTGCGCACCCTCTTTGGCCTGCTCAAAGACAACCTGCGCTGCGTCGTGCTCAACGCCTGCTACACCGCCGAACAGGCCGGCGCCATCGCCGACCGCATCGACTGCGTCGTCGGCATGACCGAGGCGATCAGCGACCCCGCGGCGCGGGCCTTTGCCGTCGCCTTCTACCGGGCGCTGGGCTACGGGCGTACCGTGCAGGAGGCCTTCGACCTGGGCTGCTCGCAGATCGACCTCAACAACCTGGACGAAGCCGACAAACCCGTGCTCATCGCCCAACACGCCGACCCGGTCACCATCCGCTTTGTCGACCCAAAAGCGTAGGGGCGGGCGGTCCATCCGCACCGTCCGCCCCTTTTCTCAACCTCGACCACAGCCAGGTCCACACGCTCAATCTCAATCTGGCCCCTGCTGACAAAAGCGACGAACGAGCCGCCCAACTCCGCTGGCACTATCTCGACCACCTCTACCAGACGGTGAGCAAGCTCGAGTTTTCCGGCGCCGAAGCCCAGACCGACCGCGGCAAGCCCGGCCTGACCCTCGACCAGGTCTACACTGCCCTGCTCACCACCGAACTGGTGCGACCGGAAGAGCCGGCCCATCCCGGTGGCCGCCGCCGCCCTTCGCCCAAACCCCCTGCGCCGGGCGAGGAGCGCAACCGCTCCGCCGTGGAACAGCTCAACCGCCACGCTCGCCTGGTGCTGCTGGGCGACCCCGGCAGCGGCAAGAGCAGCTTTGTTAACTACATTACGCTCTGTCTGGCCGGCGAATTACTGAGCGACCGGCCGGCCAACCTGGCGCTGCTCACCGCCCCCTTGCCCCAAAGCGAAGAGCAGGACGCGGAACCGCCGGGCCCCCAACCCTGGGACCACGGGCCGCTCCTGCCCGTGCGCATTGTGCTGCGCAACTTTGCTGCCACCGGCCTGCCGCCCGTGGGCAAGCCGGCGACCGCCAAGCACCTCTGGCGCTTTATCTGTGGCGAACTTGCCACCGCGACGCTGGGTGAATTTGCTAAGCCGCTGAAGAAACACTTGCGTGACCGGGGTGGTCTCATCCTGCTCGACGGGCTCGACGAGGTGCCCGAAGCCGACGCCCGCCGCACGCAGATCAAACAGGCGGTGGACAGTTTCGCCCGCGCCTTTGGCAAGTGCCGCTTTCTCGTCACCAGCCGCACCTACGCCTACCAGAACGAAGCGTGGGCGTTGGAAGACTTTGCCTCCACCGAGCTCGCCTGTTTCAACGCTGCCCAGATCGCCGCCTTTGTCGACCGCTGGTATGCTCGCATCGCCCCGTTGCGCGACCTCAGCGCCGCCGACGCCCAGGGCAGAGCGGCGTTGCTCAAACAAGCGATCTTCACCAACGACCGGCTGGCGGCGCTGGCCGAACAACCCTTGCTCCTCACCCTTATGGCCAACCTGCACGCCTACCGCGGCGGCAGCCTGCCCGAAAAGCGCGAACAACTCTACGCCGCCGCCGTCGACCTGCTGCTCGACTGGTGGGAGCGCCAGCGCGTGGTCTATGGCAAAGAGGGCCAGCCTCAGGTCATTCAGCCCAGCCTGGTCGAATACCTCAAGCTGGGCAAGGATCGCATCCTCGCCGTGCTGGCCGAACTGGCCTTCGAGGCCCACGCCAGCAACCCCGACCCCAGCCAGCGCGCCTACATCCGCCAGGCCGACCTCATCGACCGCCTGCTGGCCGTCAGCCCCGACAAGGACCTGCGCTACGAGCGGCTGGTCGAATACCTCAGCCAGCGCGCCGGTCTGCTGCTGCCCCAGGGCAACCGCGTCTTCACCCTGCCCCACCGCACCTTCCAGGAATACCTGGCCGCCTGCCACCTCACCGGCCCCACCTACCCCGACGAAGTGGCCGAACTGGCAAGGCAGGACCCCAACCGCTGGCGCGAGGTGCTGCTCCTGGCCGGCGCCCGCGCCGCCGCCGGCACCGAATCCCCCCTCTGGGAACTGGCCGAGGCCCTCTGCTTTCGTGAACCGTCCAGCGCCGGCTACGGTGAAGAGGACGACTGGGGCGCCCACCTGGCCGGCCAGGTGCTGCTCGAAAGCGCCGGCCTCACTCAGGTGCGCCCCCGCAACCAGCCCAAGCTCGAGCGCATCCGCCACGCCCTGGTCCATGTCTTGGAAGAGAGCTGTCTTGGAAGAGAGCTATCTGCCTGCCTTCGAACGAGCGGGGGCCGGCCGCACGCTGGCCCATCTGGGCGACCCGCGGCGCGAGGTATTAGAGATCGAGGAGATGCGCTTCTGTCATGTGCCCGCCGGCCCCTTCTATCAGGGTGAGGGCGACGAGATGCAAGAGATGGAGATCCCCTACGACTACTGGATCGGCCGCTATCCCATCACCCATGCGCACTTTGCCCGCTTCGTCGCCGCAGACGGCTATGCC
>QEUY01000166.1 GCA_003577365.1 Chloroflexota bacterium
TCGAGAAAATAGGCACTCGGCGCAGTGGCGGCGGGGACGGGCAGGGCGAGGCTTTGGGGGCGCGGTTCTGGCGCAGTTGGGTCGAGCAGCGGCGCGTCGGCCTGGGCGACGAGCGTGCCGTCGTGGGCATAGAGACGCAGGCTGGTGGCGCGCGCGCCAGTGGCGTTGTCGCCGATTTCATCCCAGACAGTTGCGACATAGAGATAGCTGCCTGCGGCCACGGCGGTGGGGGCCTGGGCGGAGCGCAGGCGCACACTGCCGCCGAATGTGGCGCTGCCGGTGGCCGGTCCCAAGTCAGGTCGCGGGCCGTCGAGCGGATAGCCTTCGAGCAGGAGATAGCCAGGGCCGGGCAGGGTCGCCGAGAAGAAGGCCGGGCCGTGAGCCGCCAGGTCGCGGCGGATGACGCCGGTAGGGTCGCTGACGGTGTCGTAGAGACGGTAATGCCAGACGCGGCTATAGGAGGCGGCGAGAGTGTCGAGCGCGGCGAGGGTGTCGGCGGCGGAGAGCGCATAGAAGTCGCTGTCGGCGCGGCCCCAGCCTAAGGTGGGCGGGGCATCGACGCTGCCGGCGCGGATCACCACAGGCGCGAGGGGTGTCTCCGTTCCCGCGACGTCTGGCGGGTGCGCCGGCTGCAGGAACGCGCTCAGGCGCGGAAAGGCGGTGATGGGCGGGGGCGCGGCGTCGCGCGGGCCAGCGGGCGTTTGGGGCCAATAGACGGCGAGCGCGGGATAGACCCAGCCGGCGTTGACGAGGATGGCGTCGCCGGGCCTCCAGGCGCGGGCCAGCATGGCGACGGCGGCGCGATGGTCGTCGGCGCGCAGGTCGGGGGCGCGCCAAAAGCTGGTCAGCGCGACGGCGGAGGACGCAGCCAGCAGCAGCGTGACCCCGGCGGCGACCCAGGGCCGGGCGCGCAGGCGGGCGATGAGCAGGGCGGCGATCACGGGGAAGAGCGCGGCGTAGGGGACGAGATAGCGCACATGGTAGAGCGGCGTGAGCGCCAGGCTGAGGGCAAAGATGAGGGCGGCGGGGCCAAGCAGGAGAGCGGGCAGCATCCAGCGGGCCGCGGCTTCGCGTGGGTTATCTTTTTTCGTGTAGACAACAAAAGCGGCCAGTACACCCAGCACCAGCGCCGCCCATACCCAGGCAGGGCTGGCGGCAGGGGGCGACTGGCCGGCGGCGGGCGCGGCCAGCGCCTCGGCTGCCGAGGTCGCAAACTCCCGCCAAGTCGCCCAGGGGCTGCGCCAGGGCGGGACGGGGGGATCGATCGCTTGGCGCAGGAAGATAGGCAGCCAAGGCCCCCAACCGGCGAGCAAGGCGACCTGGGCCAGCAGCCAGTCGCGCAGGACGGTACGGGATTGGTGCGGGCGCGGCGCGCGCATCAACGCCAGCGTGACCAACGGCACCAGGACGGCGAGCCAAAAGAGAAAGTAGTAGAGGGTATAGAGTCCGGCGAGGGCCGCCGCCACATAGAGCGCGAGCAGCCCGGCGCGGCGGCGGGCTGGGCCGGGGCGGACGGCGTGTTGCAGATAGGCGTCGGCGGCCCACCAGGTGAGCAGGGCGGCGGCGCTGCCCAAGGTGTACATGCGCACTTCTTGCGAATACATGACCTGGAAAGGGTTGAGCGCGCCGAGCATGATGGCGAGGAGGGCCGCGGCAGGGCCGCCGGCGCGCTGCGCGATTGCGCCGATCAGCGCCAGGGTGAGCATGCCGAAACAGAGGCTCGGCCAGGCGTAGAGGAACTCCAGCCCATGGGCAAGCGTTGGAGCCGTCAGTAAGCGCCACCCATGGAGCAGCAGGTAGTAGCCGGGGGGATGGATGTCGCGGGCGGTGTGCGCGATGAGGTCGGGGATGGGCTGGCCTGCCAGGTAGGCGCTGACCGTCTCGTCATACCACAGCGATTCGGCTCCCAGCCGGTGGAGACGGAGGCCGAACGCCAGGAGCAGCCCTGCCAGCAGCAGCAGGCGCAGTCCATGCGGTCGAAGAGAGGGCATCCAGGCAGGCTTCATTGGCACGATGCTAACATAGCGGTCGGACGGAGGCAAAGCCTGGGCCGCGATGGGCGCGAGATGCGTATTCAGCCCCGCGCACCCCTTGGGTGATCGAGGCTGTTCGGGTACAATGGTTGCGTCCATCGACCTGTGCTGCGCGACTCGGCAGCAGGGATGGGCGCGATAGGATATGGCGACATCATCCGTTCAACGATTGACCATTTGGGGACGAGCCAGGGCCTTGCCGAGCAGCGTGTGGACGTTGCTCTTGGCGGCACTGCTGCTGGCGGCGGCGTGGCTGCTGTGGGGTGCAACGGCGCGCACCGTCACCGTGCAGGTGGACGGCGTTGCGCTGGAGGTGACGACGCATCGCCGCACGGTGCGCCAGTTGCTGCTGGATCTGGGGCTGACGCTGCACGCCAATGACCGCGTCTCGCCAGGGCTGGACGACCCGCTGCGGCGTGTGCGCGCCGTGGATGTGCAGCGAGGACGGCCCGTGCAGATTGTGGCCGACGGCCGCACCATTCAGACGGCCAGCTTTGGCCGCACGGCGCGCGAGATTTTGCAGGAGGCGCGGCTGGTTGTGGATCATTACGACCAGGTCGTGATCGACGGTATGGCCTATGGTCTGGACGACCCGCTGCCCGCGGCCGTCGTCGCGCCGCCGCGACGCTTTTTCCCGGTGAACCCGTGGGCGGAGAGCCAGCCCGCCGTGCTGCAGATGCGGGTGGTGCGGGCGCTGCCGATTATGGTGGACGACGGGAGTCTGCCCTATGTGATCCGGACGACCGCACCGACCGTGGGCGAGGCGCTCCGCCAGGCGCAGATCACGATCTATCTCGGCGACCGGGTGGACCCCAGCCTAGGCAGCGAGGTGGTGACCGGGCTGCGCGTCACGATCCAGCGCAGCAAGCCCGTGTCTGTCGCCGTGGATGGGCGTACCTTCCGGACGCGCACGCGCGGGCAGACGGTGGGCGACGCCCTGACCGAGATGCGGATCGGCGTCAACGGGCTGGATCGGGTCGAGCCGCCGCTGGATGTGGCGCTCTACGACGGAGCCAGGATCGCGGTGACGCGTGTCTCTGAAGAGATTGAGGTCACGGAGGAGATCGCGCCGTTTGACACGGTCTATGTGGCCGATGCCAGCCTGCCGATCGACGAGCAGCAGGTCGTCAGCCCTGGGGCGGAGGGGATCACGCGCACGCGCTACCGTGTGCGCTATGAGAACGGCGAAGAAGCGGCCCGCACGCTGGAGGATACTTGGGTGGCGCAGCAGCCGGCGGAACGGCAGATCGCGTATGGGCAGCAGATTACCCCCCAAGTCTTTACGGCGGCGGATGGGACGCAGATCACCTACTGGCGCAAAATTCGGATGTTGGCCTCCAGCTACAGCGCCGGCACGGCGGGCGTCTCGCCCAGTGCGCCCAACTATGGGCGCACCTATTCCGGCGATGTGATGCGCTTTGGGATCGTGGCGGTGGACCCCAGCATCATCCCGCTGCGGTCGCAGGTCTATGTGCCGAACTATGGGATGGGCGACGCGTTGGACACGGGCAGCGCGATTCGGGCGCGACGGATTGACCTTGGGTATGATGACAGCAACCTGGTTTTGTGGAATCGTTGGGTCGATGTCTATCTGCTTTGGCCGCCTCCATCTCCGGCACAGATCACCTGGGTGCTGCCGAATTGGCCGCGTGTCCCCGAGTAGCCCCGCCGACTGGCCCGGCAACTGCTGTTCGAAATTCCTATGATCTATGGCGTACGATAGTCTGACTGTGAATCCACGCAGTGGGCGCGCGCGGTTTGTGCTGCCTCTCTTCTGGCTGCCCCTCCTCTGTGTGATCGTGGCGGTGGGCTTGGGGCTGCGCGTGTGGGGGCTGAATTTCGACCGCGGGATCGGCTCGCACCCCGACGAGCGCAGCACGGCCTGTTTCTACGCGCCCTCGATCGCACTGCCCGACAGTTGGGAGGAGTTTTGGGACCCGCAGCGCAGCCCGCTCAACCCGTTGTGGGACCGGGCGGAGCAGAAGCGGCGCAGCTTTACCTATGGGCATTTCCCGCTCTATCTGGGTGTGGCGATGGGCGAAGCGTGGCATCGGCTTGCGCCGGTCGCCGAGCGTGTGGGCGTGCCTGCCGAAGCGGTGAGGCTGATGGCTGCGGCCAATCAGTCGTGTGATGCGATTGCGTTGGCAGGACGGTTGACGATCGCGCTGCTGGACACGCTGACGATCGTGCTGGTCTTTCTGCTGGGGCAGCGCGCCCTGGGCACAGGCGCGGGGCTGCTGGCGGCCGCGCTCTATGCGGTGAGCGCGCAGGCGATCCAGCTCAGTCACTTTTTTGCGATGGACCCGGCCAGCACGACTTTTACGGTGCTGGCGGTGTGGGGCGGGCTGAAGATGGTGCAGGAGCGCACGCTGCGCGCCGCGGTATGGACGGGGTTTGGCGCGGGGCTGGCGATCTCCTCGAAGTTTAGCGCGCTGCCGGTGCTGGCGGTGCCGGTGACGGCGGGCGTGCTGTGGTTGAGCCGGGAGGCGCACGCCGGCCGCGGTGACGGGCGCAGCCAGTTCCGCGCCGTCACCGGCGTACTATTGGCGCTGGCGCTGGCGGGCGTCAGCTTCTTCGTGACCTCTCCATATGCGGTGTTGGATTGGCGCAACTTTGTGCAGGCCACGCTGGTGGAGCAGGGGCAGATGGTGCGCGGGGTGGCGGATATGCCCTTTACGCGCCAGTATCGCAACACCACGCCCTATCTCTATTTCATCCAACAGCAGGTGCAGTGGGGCTTGGGGTGGGCGCTGGGGCTGGTGGGGCTGGCGGGCAGCCTCTATATGCTGGGCGAACTGGCGCGCAGCCTTGGCACGCTGGCCCGCCAGTGGTTGGGTCGCGCGCATGGCGTGCGTCGATTGGCTGACTACGAGGTCGCCAATGTGTTGATGTGGGCCTGGGTCGTGCCCTATTTTGGCTTGACGGGCGCGTTCTTGGCGAAGTTCAACCGCTATATGAGTCCGATCCTGCCCTTTGTGGCGATCTTTGCGGCGGCGCTGGTGTGGCGGCTGTGGCGAGGCTGGAGAGTGTGGGAACATCGGCCCATTGTCCCCAGAGTGCGGCGCTGGACGGCGGTCGGGGTGGCCGCGGTGGCACTCGTCGGCGGGATGTTGTGGTCGCTGGCCTATGTGAACGGCGTCTACCGTACGGAGCATCCCTGGATTACGGCCAGCCGCTGGCTCTATCAAGACGCACCCAGTGGGTCGGTGATCCTAACGGAATGGTGGGATGATGAGTTGCCCATCACCATTCCGGGCGAACCGGGTATGGATAGAACCTCGCGAGGGCTGACAGGTGTCAAGTGGGGTCCTTACGAAGAAGATACTGCTGAGAAATACCAGATTCTGAAAGATGTGCTGCGCCAGGCAGACTATGTGGTCTATAGCTCCAAGCGCATCTATGACAGCGTGGACGAACTGCCCGAACGTTACCCGATGACCAACCTCTACTATGCGGCGATGTGGGACGGCCGGCTGGGGTTTGAGTTGGCCGCGGAGTTCACGACGCCACCGCGCTTATTTGGCTGGGTGTTTGACGACCGGCACGCCGACGAGAGCTGGAGCCTGTATGACCATCCGCAGGTAACGATCTTCCGCAAGGTGCGCGACCTGAGCGATGCGGAGTTCGACGCGCTGTTGGGCGGAACATGGGAGACGGCGATCCCGTACTATCGCGGCAAGGATTCGCCGCTCAGCCCGGTGTTGGAGCTGCTGGGGCTGGGCAACAGTCCATCGAGCGCGCAGCGGGGATTGGTCAGCGCGCTGGTGGGGATGCTGGCAGGCGAGCGGCGCGACGAGGCAGTGGGCCGACGGCCCGATCTGATGCTCGACGTGCCGCCGGGGGCGCTGCCGGTGGTCGACAACTATCGCTGGAACCGGGTCGCCAGCGAAGCGCCGTGGCTGGCGGTGGCGGTGTGGTGGCTGGCGGTGACGCTGCTGGGCTGGGCCGCCTGGCCGCTGGTTTTTCCCTTGGCCGGGGCGCTGCGCGACCGCGGCTATCTGATCGGCAAGACGGTGGGCTGGTTGATCGCCGGGTGGCTGTTGTGGGTCGCGGCCAGCGTGGGCGTGCTGCAGAACACGGTGGTCAATGCCTGGCTGATGGCGCTGCTGGTGGCGGTGGCGGGCGGGCTGGCGGCATGGCGGCAGCGGGTGGCGCTGGGCGCTTTTGTGCGGCGCAGCGCGGCGCTGCTGATCGCAGGGGAAGTGTTGTGGATTGCGGCTTATCTGGTCTTTGTGCTGGTGCGGATGGCGAACCCGGACCTGTGGCAGCCATGGTTTGGCGGCGAGAAGTTTATGGAGTTTGCCTTTCTCAACGGCATCCTGCGCAGCCCGACCTTCCCGCCACTCGACCCGCACTTTGCCGGTGGGATCATCAACTACTACTACTATGGCATCTACCTGGTCGCCTATTTGATCAAGCTGACGGGCATCTATGCCGAGGTGGCGTTCAACCTGGCGATCCCGATGCTGTTCGCCATGGCGGTGGGCAACAGCTTTGTGCTGGCCCATGCGGCCTGGGCACTGGCGCGCCCGGCGCAGCGCTGGCGGGATGGGCTGGGCGCGGCGCTGCTCGCGCCGCTCTTCGTCGTGATCCTGGGAAATTTGGACGGATTGGGCCAGGTGGTGCGGGCCTTGAGCGAGCGCAGTACGATCCAGGTGCAGAGTGCGCTGCCGCTCTTTTCGACTGTGGCCGAGGCGGGTTTGGGGTTGGTGCGGGTGATGCGCGGCCAGGCGACGCTGCCGGCCTATGATTTTTGGGGGCCGAGCCGGGTCATCCCGAACACGATCAACGAATTTCCCTACTGGAGCTTTCTCTTCGCCGACCTGCACCCGCATTTGATCGGGATCCCGCTGTCGCTGGTCTTTCTGGCCGTGATCTTTGTGCTGCTGGCGGACTATGATTCTGATTGGCGGCGCTGGGGTGGGCGTGGGTTGGGGATAGCGGTGGCCGGGGCCTTTTTGCTGGGGACCTTGGCGAGCGTCAACTTGTGGGAGCTGCCTACCTATTTGGGGCTGGGCGTGTTGGCGCTGCTCGTGGCCGAGTTTCGCGCCACCGGGAAGATTCGCTGGCTGCGCATGTTCGTGATGGCTGTGCTGTATCTGGGGGGGGCGCTGCTCTGTTATTGGCCCTTCTTTGCCAGCTATGTGAACGTGGGCGCGTCGGGGATCGGCTGGGTGCGCGCGGGGGACAGCCTGGGCGCGTGGCTGCTGATCTGGGGGTTCTTGGGGTTTGTGGTCGGCAGTTGGATCCTGTACAGCGGGGCGCAGCGCCTGTACAGCGGGGCGCAGCGACCCTATGGGGATTGGGGAGTGCCGCCTTTGGCGGCTGTGCCAAAAGGGTCCAGAAGCAGAACTGATGCGGCGAACTCTTCTCTCTGCCCCGTAGGGACACGGTATACCGTGTCCCTACAGCCCACTGCCTACCCCCTGCTCCCCACTGTGGGGCGGCCCACGGGCATCGAGCGGTTCTTATCTGCCTTGCTGCGCCGCTTCGACCGGCTGCCGCGCTTTTGGTATTTGCACAGCCGTCTGGTGCGCCGCCCGACCTTTGGCTATCTGCTCGGCGTGGCGGTGCTGCCAGTGGCTGTGCTGGCAAGCA
>QEUY01000167.1 GCA_003577365.1 Chloroflexota bacterium
TGGCCGACCTGGAACCCTTCCAGCCGGACCGCCTGGCGAGCCGCATCCTGGGCATGGGCGATATCCTGACCCTGATCGAACGGGCGCAGGACACCATCAGCGAAGACGATGCGCTCGCCATGGAGAAAAAGCTCCAGGAGGGCAGCTTCGACTTTGAAGATTTCCTCGACCAACTCCAACAGATCAAAAAGTTGGGGCCGATCACCGACATCTTGGGCATGATCCCCGGCGTCAACCGCATGGTCAAGGAGATCGACAGCCAGTCGGCGGAGGGCAATCTCAAAAAGACCGAAGCCATCATCAACAGCATGACGCGCCAAGAACGGCGCTCGCCCGACATTCTCAACGGCAGCCGTCGCCGCCGCATCGCCGCCGGCAGCGGCACCACCGTCGAAGATGTCAACACCTTGGTCAAGCAGTTCCGCGAGATGCAAAAGCTCATGAAGCAGTTGGGCGTCATGGGCGCAGGACGCAGCAAGAAAAAAAGCAAGGGGCGAAATCGGGGCGGCGGGGGGGGCCTGCCGCGCGGTCTAGCCGACATGTTCGGCGGCTTCAATTAAGTGCGCTGCGTGGCAGCGGCGCAGGTCGCCTGCCCTGTTCGCAACCGAGTTCGCAGCCAACGCAAAGCGCCGTTTGGCATGCATACAATTTCAGAAGGAGACAGTTCGAGTGGTCCGTATTCGCCTGCGCCGCATGGGTGCAACCAAAAAACCGTTTTACCGCATTGTGGTCGCCGACAGCGAGTCGCCGCGTGATGGCCGCTTTATCGAGGTGATCGGAACCTACAACCCGCTCACCCAGCCGGAAACCGTCGAACTCAAGGCTGACCGCGCCGCCTATTGGCTGGGGGTAGGCGCTAAACCCAGCGACGGGGTCATCCCCATCCTGCGCCGGCACAAGCTGATCGACGAAAAAGGCGCACCGATCCGCGCCGCAGCCGCCGGCAGCACGGTAGCTTAATCACCTATGGAAGACCTGGTGCGCTTCCTGGCCGAGTCGTTGGTCGAAGAGCCAAGCCGCGTCTCCGTCTATCGCAAAGAGACGCGGCGCACCACCATCTTGAAGCTGCGTGTCGCACCGGTGGACACCGGGCGCGTCATCGGCAAGGGCGGACGCGTCGCCAACGCCATCCGCACCGTCCTCAACGTGGCGGCTCGACATCACGACAAGCCGGTCATGCTGGAAATCGACTGACGCAGCGGCAGAGCGCCGCACGGTCAGCCGCGTATATCCCAAGCCTCTCAGGCAGTGCTACGCCCTCACATCTGTGGGCGGCTGGCATACGCTGCTTAGGGCAAGCTGAGACGCGCAACAGCGGAAGATGCCTTCCGCTGTTTAATTTCACTGCCATGCAACAGCCAAAATCCAAACCCGCCGGTCGCAGCGGGCAGCGTTTCGAAACCTATACCCACCGCAACCGCAAGGTGCGCGTCCCGCTCGGCTATATGGCTGTCGGGCTGATCACCGGCGCGCATGGGCTGCGCGGCGAACTCAGAGTCGAAGTGCACAGCGACAACCCGGCGCGCTTCGCCGTGGGCAGCCGGCTTTGGCTGGGCGAAGGCTTGGACGGGGTGGAGATCCTCACCTCACGCCCGCACAAGGGACAAGTCCTCCTGACGCTCTCCGGCATCGACAGCCGCGCGGATGCTGACGCGGTGCGCGGCGAATGGCTCTTCATCCCCGACCAAGACGCAGCCGAGTTGGACGAGGACACCTACTATGTCCACGACATCATCGGCGCGGCCGTGCAGACCCAAGACGGGCGTCCTTTGGGTGTGGTCAAAGACATCCTCTTCACCGGCGCAAACGAGGTCTACATCGTGACCCCGCCCGACGCACCCGAGCGCGAAATCCTGCTGCCCGCCATTGCCGACGTCATCCTGCAGGTCGATGTGGAGCAAGGGCTGATCACCGTCAACCTGCTGCCTGGGCTGCTCGAAGAATAGCCGCGGGCAGGCCGCGGCGGGCGCGTTTGACAAATCCACAAGCCCTACAGTATGCTCGCGCGAGCCTGAGGTACACAATCCTGATCGCTCCGAATTCACCGCTGGGACGGGTGAATATGCCCGTAGATTTACCCATAGATTCGCCCGTGGACGAAAAAGCCTACTGGATCGCCTTCAATAAGGTAGCGGGCATCGGCGCAGTGCGCTTCTCCACCCTGCTTGCGGTCTGCGGTTCGGCCGCCGCCGCCTGGCGCGCTTCCATCCACGATCTCAAGGCCGCGGGTCTCGACCGGCGCACGTTGGAAAACGTCCTCCATGCGCGGCGCACCCTCGACGTCGCCGCCGAGTGGCAGCAGGTCGAGCACGCCGGCGTGCAGGTGATCACGCTCCTCGACGACTACTACCCCGCCAACTTACGCCAGATCGATTCGCCGCCGCCCTTGCTCTATGTGCGCGGCGAGTTGCTGCCCAGCGACCTGTGGGCCATCGGCATCGTGGGGACACGCCGCGCCTCGGTCTATGGCCGTGAAGTGGCCCACACCCTCAGCCGCGACCTGGCCGCCCAGGGGATCAGCATTGTCAGCGGGCTGGCAGTCGGCGTCGACACCGTGGCCCACAAGGCCGCGCTCGAAGCCGGAGGCCGCACCATCGCCGTCTTGGGCAGCGGTGTCGACCAAATCTACCCGCCTGTCAACCGGAGCCTGGCCCAGCAGATTGTCCAAAACGGCGCGCTAGTCAGCGAATACCCCTTGGGCACTCGCCCCGACGCCGGCAACTTCCCCCCGCGCAACCGCATCATCAGCGGCTTGAGCAAAGGCGTGGTCATCGTCGAAGCGAGCGAACGCAGCGGTGCGCTGATCACCGCCCGCTTCGCCGCCGAACAGGGCCGCGACGTCTTTGCCGTGCCGGGGAGCATCCTCCATCCCGGCAGCGCCGGCTGCAACATGCTGATCCAGCAAGGCGCGACACCGCTGCTCTCGGCCGGCGATGTGCTCAAGCAACTGGAGATGGAACAGGTCGCCACCCGCCGCGCCGCCCATGCCGCCATCCCGGTGGACCCCCAAGAGGCAAGCCTCCTGGCGCTGCTGGGCCGCGAGCCGCAGCATGTCGACGAACTGGTGCGCCAGACCGCGCTGCCCGCCCCCCAGATCGCCGGACTGCTGGCCGTCATGGAACTCAAGGGGCTGGTGCGCCAAGCCGCGCACCTGACCTATGTGCGGAGTTGACGGCGCATGACCGTCACGACGCTGTTTCCGGCCCCGTGCCCCCACCCACTCCCCATTCAGCCCTGGCTCACAAAGGTTGAAGCATGAAACCATATGGCGTGATCCTGGCAGGCGGCGTCGGCACCCGGCTCTGGCCGCGCAGCCGCCAAACCAGCCCCAAACAGTTTAGCGACATCACCGGCAGCGGTCGCACCATGATCCAAGCCACCGCCGACCGGCTGGAGGGGTTGATCTCCCCCGACCGTCTCTATGTGGTCACCGGCCAGCCCTATGCGCAGTTGTGCGCCGAACAACTGCCCGACATGCCGCGCCGCCAGATCTTGCTCGAACCCAGCGGGCGCAATACCGCACCCGCCATCGGCTTGGCCGCCGTCCATATTTTGCAGCGCGACCCCGATGCGATCATCGCCAGCCTGCATTCAGACCACGTCATGGCAAGCCCGGCCACCTTCCGGCAGGCGCTGCGCCGCGCCGTCGAGGCCGCGGCCCAAGGGTACATCGTCACCCTGGGCATCGAACCGACCTTTCCCCACACCGGCTATGGCTATATCCAGCGCGCCGCGCCGCTGGAACAGGTCCCCCCAGGCGAGCCGCCGGTCTATCATGTGCGCCGCTTTCTTGAAAAACCCGACCGCGCCACCGCCGAATCCTTTTTGCGCGATGGGAGCTACTACTGGAATGGCGGCATCTTTGTGGCGCGCGCCGCGGTGCTCATGCAGGAGATCGCCCGCCAAGTGCCCGACCTCTACGCCGGCCTCCAGCAGATCGCCCAAGCCTTGCGCAGCGACGACCACACCGCCCTGACCGCAGCCACCGCGGCCGTCTGGCCTGCGCTGCCCAACATCAGCATCGACCACGGCGTCATGGAAGGCGCACAGGCTGTGGCCACTGTCCCGCTCGACGCGGGCTGGAACGATGTCGGCAGTTGGGATGCACTCGAAACCATCCTGACGGCGGACGCCACCGGCAACTATATCGCGCACGGCGACGTGCTGGCCGTCGACAGCCAAGACAACATTGTCTACGCCGGCAAACCGCTCGTCGCCTTGGTGGGCGTGGACAACTTGGTCGTCGTCGATACCGGTGATACACTCCTGATCGGACACAAACATCAAATGCAGAAGGTCAAAGAAGTCGTCGAACGGCTGCGCGCCCAGGGCCGTTTGGATCTCCTCTAGACCGCTCAACCGCCGGCGCAAAGGAGTATGCGATGCCGCCCTATGAACCCTCTCGGTCGCCACGCCGAACCAGTTTAAACGCCTCTCTAGCCCGCGCCGGTGGCCCATCACTACCCCTCCTGGCCCTAGGAGCCGGCGCTCTGCTCGGGCTGATCTTGGGGCTGATCCTGGGCTGGGGCGTCTTTCCGGTACGCTGGACCAACGCCTGGCCTGGCGATCTCAGCGACGAGGCGCGCGCCCAATATCTGGCCGCCGTCGCCGAAGCCTATGTTTACTATGGCGACGCCCAAGCCGCAGAGATCGCACGCAACCGGCTCTATGACCTCAACGACAACCTGGCCGACGAGATCGCCGCCGCCCAGCGCTTCTTCGCCGACCATCCGCAGGTGAACAACGCCAACATCTACATCAGCAACCTGGGCCGGTTGGCCCAGGGCCTCAACGCCGTCTCGCCAGAAACGATCGTCGACACCGCACCTGTCGAAGGCGCGCCTACAACCGGCGGATCGGCGGTCGGCACGCGCGTCCGCTCTTGGGTCAACTGGCTCCTGCTGGCCGTGGCTGCGCTGGCGCTGGTCGTCGGCGGGCTGCTGGTCATCACGCGGCTCTCCAAACGGCGCGCCGCCACCACCGATTCCCTAGACGACGAACCCGAAGGCTTTGAGGACGAAGACGACTTCGCCACGCAGCCGGGGCGCAGCCCCTTCCAGCGCCCACTGCCCAGCCCATTGCCGACCAGCGTGCGCGATACCAGCCGTACACGCGAGCGCGACCGGCCCCAGACCGCAGCGCCGCATGGCGAAGACTATGGCTTCGACGAAGAACACGACGAATCGCCCGCGGCGTTTGCCTCCGGCACGGCGCTCGACGATCTCGCGGCGGAGGATGACTTCTATGACGAACCCGCGCTCGACCTGGACGACGAGGAGATAGACAGGGGGGTGGAACTAGACGAAGAGGCGGATGAAGACCTGTACGAGGCGCTCGACGAAGGCGACTTCGAACCGATGGAGGCAGAGGCGCGCGCAACCTTTGCGCAGCCGGCGCTGCGCGCGCCGTTTGACCAGACATTTGACCAGGAAGCGGAACTGGACCAGGAACACTATGCGCACACTGCCCCGCGTAGCGGCCAAGGGACACTGGTCAAGACCTTTACTGTCCACTATCAGACGGGCATCCCCGACTATGATCAATCCTACAGCATCATGGACCCCGAGGGCGGGCGCTATATCGGGGAGTGTGGCATGGGGGTCAACCTCAAGAACGGTATCCTGCAGAACAACCCCGACAACGTGATCGCGCTCGACGTCTGGCTGGTGGACAAGAAGCAGGAAAAGTCCTACTCAAGCCAGAGCCGGGTGCTCCTGAGCGAATACGTGATCGACAACAACCTAGAGTCCGCCTTCACGCGCGAGCGCCCCAACGACGCCGCGCCGCTCGTCCCCCAGCCGGGCATGACCTTTCAACTCAGAGGGCCGAGCCTCTTGTTGGAATGTGAAGTGCTGGAGGCCAAATACATCGCCGGCGGCCCTACCGCAGGCATCTTTCAAAGCGTCAAGCTCGACATGACCGTCCTGGCGATCGATTGACCGGTCATCTGCGGTCGCCTGCGAGGAGCGTGCCTAGGCGCGTTCCTCCGGGTCATAGAGCCGCTTGTACTCCTGGACGGCATAGCGGTCGGTCATCCCCGCGATATAGTCACACACAACCCTATGCAGCCCTTCGGGGTGCTCGGTCACACGCTGCTGCGTCTCGGTGGGGAGCTGCTCCGGCTGCGCCACATACGCGCCAAACAGCGCCTGCAACAGCCGCTCCGCCTTGGTCGCCATGCGCACCACGCGATAATGGCGATAGAACTTCTTGAACAAAAACCGTTTCAACTCGGCGTTGAGGGTCTGCATCTCCGGCGAGTAATTGGCGAGATTGTGGGGCAAGCGGCGCAAATCGTCCAGCGTCTGCACGCCCGCCGCCTCCAGGTTCTGCTGCGTCGCCTGGATCGTGTCGCTGACCTCTACCCCCACCAGGCGGCGAATAAAGCGATGGCGCAGCATCGAATCGGTCAAGTCGGCATCACCCGGCGCGCCCAGGCTGGCGAGGATGCGTTTGGCAATCGCCAGCTCACGCACCTCCGCCGGGTGTAAAATTCCGCTGCGCAGACCGTCGTCTAGGTCACTGGTGTTATACGCGATCTCATCGGCCAGGTTCGCCAGTTGGCATTCGAGCGTGCCCCGTTCCTCCGGGCCATAGTCGGTGGCATCCACCAGGTCATAGTCGGTATCATGCTTGACCACCCCCTCGCGCACCTCATAGGTCAGGTTTAGGCCGGGGTGGTCAGGGTAGCGCCGTTCCAGTTCGGTGATGATGCGGTAGGTCTGGCGCTGATGGTCATAGCCGCCGTGGTTCTTCATCAACTGGTTGAGCGTCTGTTCGCCGACATGGCCAAAAGGCGGATGGCCGAGATCGTGCGCCAGACAGATCGCCTCCGTCAGATCCTCATTACAGCCCAAGGCGCGCGCCAGCGTGCGCCCAATCTGCGCCACCTCGACGCTGTGCGTCAGCCGGTTGCGGTAGTGGTCCCCCTCTGAATAGACAAAGACCTGCGTCTTATATTCCAGCCGGCGAAAGGCTGTGGTGTGGATGATGCGATCCCGGTCGCGCTGATAGGCCGTCCGGTAGGCGTGTTCATCCTCTGGATAGACCCGGCCCCGGCTCTCGCTGCTGCGCATGCCATAGGGCGCAAGACAGTCCCTTTCGCGCGCCTCCAGTTCCTCACGGGTTATGACGGTCACGGTCGTTATCCTCGCAGGTAGTCTTGCCGCTATCCTCGCGCCGCACTGCTCGCCGTCCGCTTGGCCGGTGATGGCCGTAGCGTTGGCCGCCATCCACGGTGATCACCTCGCCGGTGACATAGTCCGCTTCGATCAAATAGCGCACCGCCATCGC
>QEUY01000168.1 GCA_003577365.1 Chloroflexota bacterium
TGGCTGGCGTCCGGGGGCTGTGGCCGATGGTGGCCGCCGGCGCTGGCCGCAGGGGGGGGATGGCTGGCCGGGGCGCTGCTGATCTATGTGCCCTATTTTTTGACCGCGCAGAGCCAGGTGGAGGGGATTGTTCCCAACCTGTTCAACCCGACGCGGCTGCCCCAGTTTTTGTTGATGTTTGGGCAGTTCGTGCCGGGGGTGATCACTCTGCTGCTGCTGGTGAGGCCGGCGGGCAAGCCGGCGCTGCGCACGGCAGGCGGGGTGGCGCTGGCCGTCCTGGGGCTGCCGCTGCTTTTCCTGGGAGGGATGGCGTTTCTGGCCTTGAATACCGCCGCGGGGGCGGAGCGGCTGGCCGGAATGGCGCTGCCTGAGGGCGCGACCGGTTATGCGCCTTTTATGTGGGCGCGCTGGGGCCGCCATTTTGGGACGGCGCTGCTGGTGGGCATGGGCTTGACGGCGACGCTGAGTCTGCTGGTGGAAACGCTGCGGCGTAGGGAGGCTGCACAGGTTGCGGGCGGGGCGCGGATATTTGCGCTCGCACTCGCCGCGCTGGGACTGGCGCTGGTCTATGCGCCGGAGTTTGTTTTTTTGAAAGATCACTTCGGCACGCGCATGAACACCGTCTTTAAGTTCTACTATCAGGGCTGGCTGCTCTTGGGGCTGGCGAGCGCGTTTGCGGTGGCGGCGGCCTGGCGTGCAGTTGAGGGGCCGCGCATCGCGGCGCGTGCTGCCAGCGTGCTGGCGCTGGTCTTGATGGCAAGCGGTCTGCTCTTTCCTGTGGCCGCGGCCTATGCCAAGACGGGCGGGTTTCGGGCGACGCAGCCCACGCTGGACGCCACGGCCTATATTGCGGCGGATGAGCAGGCGGCGGTGACCTGGGTGCGTGACCACACCGCGCCGGATAGTGTGGTGCTGGAGGGCCGCGGCGATAGCTACATCGCAGGCGACAACCGGATCAGCGCCATGACCGGGCGACCGACGCTGCTGGGCTGGGAAGGGCACGAGTCGCAGTGGCGCGGGCGCGCCTATTTAGAAATGCGGGCCGGACGTCCGGAGGCGCTGGAGATCGTCTACCGCAGCGGGACACCGGAGCAGATCCGCGCCACGCTGGCGATGTGGGGGATCGACTATGTCTATGTAGGGCCGGCAGAGATCGAGGCATATGGGATTTCGCCGCAGCGGCTGCGTCTGCTGAAGGAGACGCTCGAACTGGCATTCGAGCAGGGGCAGGCACGGGTTTTCCGGCGGCGCTGAGAGCTAGGCAGCGTGATGATGACGCTTTTGACGCGTGAAGTTGAGAAGAGAGAGGTCGCCGCGCTGGCGGGCGTGGCCGCCTGGCTGACGGTCGAGCGGCTGCTCTATGCGGTGGCGCTGGGCGTGGGCGCGTTCTTGCGCTTCCGGCAGTTGGGCGCGATGCCCTTGCTGCCGTGGGAAGCGGCCAACACCTGGCCTGCGTACTTGGCCGCGCACGCCCAGCGGATAGCCGATGCGCCTGCGCCCAGCAGCGCGCTGTTGTATGGTCTACAGTGGCTGCTGTTTTGGATCGGCGCGGATGGCGATGCAGCGGCGCGCCTGGTGAGCGCGGCCACGGGCAGCCTGCTTGTGCTGTGGCCCTGGGCCTGGCGAGGCTGGATAGGCCGGGGTACGGCGCTGGTGCTGGCCTGGCTGGCGGCCTTTGACCCCTGGCTGGTGGCGCTGAGCCGGCTGGCTGACGGCGCGGTCTTGGGGCTGGCGCTCGGCCTGTTGGCTCTGACCGGGTTGATGCGGCTGACAGTGGAGGGCGATGCGCGCAGCCAGCAGTGGTGGCGGCGGTGGACGGCGGTCGTCACCGGGCTGCTGCTGGTGAGCGGTGCGCTGGCGTGGAGCTGGCTGCCGGTGCTGTT
This sequence comes from Chloroflexota bacterium, assembly GCA_003577365.1. Taxonomy (GTDB): domain Bacteria; phylum Chloroflexota; class Anaerolineae; order Caldilineales; family Caldilineaceae; genus QEUY01. Next base: position 1,884 of record QEUY01000168.1, read on the forward strand.
GCTCTTTGGCGCGCTGTATGGGAAGTCGCTGCGGCAGGCGGGGCTGTTCACGCCATCCGTGCTGCTGCGGGCCGGTCTGAGCGCCGCGCTGGGGGCGACGCTTGGCTTGGCGCGGCTGGACGGCGCGGCGTGGATCGGCACGAGCCTGAGCGTCTGGCTGGGGCAGTTCACCGGCGCGGCGGGCTACGGCCCTGGCTGGCCGTGGGTGCGGCTGCTGGTCGACCAGCCGCTGCTTGCGGTGTTGGGCGCGCTGGGGTTGGCGCTGATGGCGCTGCGGCGTGCGGGGACCATGGCGCAGCCAAGGGCGTGGACGGCATTTCTGTGGCTATGGCTGGCGTGGGGCGGCGTGCTGTGTCTGCTGCCGGGCCGGGGGCCGCTGGCGCTGCCGATGTTGGGGCTGCCGCTGTTGATCGGCGCGGCGTGGCTGCTGGCGCGGCTGGCGGCGCGGCGTCCGCGCGAGCTGGCATGGCGCGAGATGGGCGCGATCTATGCGACCTTGGCGATCCTGGTGGTTTCGGGGAGCTTTTGGGCGGCGGCGCTGGTCTATAACCGTGTGTTTGACCCGGTGATGGCGCAGGCGACCGCGGTGATCTTCCTGCTGGCGGCGGCGATCTTGATCATCTATGCTGTGTGGGCGGACCGGCGTCATGCGGCCTGGATCGCGCTGTCGGCGCTGGCGGTCGTGCTGGCTATGGCAGGGCTGCGCAGCGGCTGGCAACTCAACCAGGAGGAGAAGCCGGGGCAGGTGGACGGCTTCTTTGCGCGCCAGACCCACCCTGAGATCCGTTTGCTGGTCGACGATGTCGAGACCTTGAGCGCACACCGCGCGGGGACGCCGCATCAACTGCCGGTGCTGGTGCAGGTCGCCAGCTATACGACGGCGGCAGGCGAGATGATCCCGGCGCTGCCTGACCCGGTGTTGGGCTGGTATCTGCGTGCGATGCGCCATGTCGCCTGGGTTCCGGCGCCGTCGCCCGGGGCCGTGGCGCAAGATGCTGGGGGCGGAAGCAGCCAGCCCCTGCCGCTCGCGATCACACTGGCGCAAAGCGCACCCGATGGGACGAGCGAAGATGGCTATGGGCTGCCGAAAGGGTATGTCGGCAGCGCCTATCAGGTGGAGTTCTCATGGCTGCCGCAGGCGTTGGGGCGGCAGAGCGAGGCAGGAGACACCGGCCAGCCCGGGGTGGCGCGCCTGTGGACGCCGTGGCTGCAACCGCTGGCGCGCTGGGTGATCTATCGCGCCGCGCCGGCCCCGGCGGCTTTGCGTGATGTGATCTTGTGGGTGGACCAGACGCCGCAATGAGGGGCCATCCTTTATACCGTTATACCGTACGGACACGATATTACGGACACGATATATCGTGTCCGTATGAATTGAGAGTGGATGGAGAAGGAATAGACAACGCATGAGCGAACGCCTGATGGATGTGAGTCCTCACGCAGAAATGGCCGCTGCCCCTGTAGCGGCGGCCTTGCCGCCGGCGCAGCCGCGCGCGCTGTTGGATCGGCCAGTGCTCTCGCTGGTGCGCGTGAACTGGGAGACGGTGGCTTGGGTGCTGCTGTTCGTCGTGGGCGGGGTGGCGCGCTTTTACCATCTGGGCGTGCGCGCCATGAGCCACGACGAGAGCTTGCACGCGCTCTATTCCTACTACCTGTATAACGCGGGGAACTATGAGCACAACCCCATGATGCATGGGCCGTTCCTGTTCCACATGAACGCGCTGATGTATTTCCTGTTTGGCGACAACGATGCGACGGCGCGGCTGATGCCGGCGCTGCTGGGGTTGGGCGTCATGGCGATGGCCTATCTGTACCGGCGCTATATTGGCCGCATGGGCGCGCTGCTGGCTGGCGTGATGGTCACGATCAGCCCCAGCCTGCTGTTCCACAGCCGCTACATCCGCAACGATATCTATATTTCATTGTTCACCATGATGTGGGTGTATGGTGCGATGCGCTATCTCGACAGCCGCGCCGAACCCGTGGCCTTCGCCAGGCGGATGCGCTGGCTGACCTTCATGGTATTGGGAATGGCGTTTGGCTTTATCGCCAAAGAGAATCACTTTATGCACGGCGCGATTCTGGGCGTCTTTTTCGCGGGGCTGGCGCTGTGGCAGGTGATCGGGCGGCGGGTTTTTCTGGCGGCTGCGGTGGGGCTGTTTGGCGCAAGCATCGGCTTCTATCTCTTCGAGATCGGCCAAACGCCCGCGGCGTTGGCCCTGGCCGGCGTGGGGATCGCCGCCGCGCTGGGGCTGTTGGGGAAGTGGCTGATGGGGACGCCATGGGCCAGGCTGCGCCACAGCGACGCCGCCGACCTGGCGGTGGTGATGGCGACCGCAGTGATGCCCTTCCTTGCGCCGTTCGGCCATCTGCTCTTTGGCTGGGACGCGATGGCCTATGCGACGACGGCCGACCTGCTGCGTTCTGCCGGGCTGGTGCTGGTCATGGTGGCGCTGAGTGTGGGCACTGCCTATTTCTGGTTTGGGATGCGCGAGCCGCGCACGATCGGCGAGGGCACGCTGCGCTTCGGGCAGTGGGCGCAGATGATGGGGCTGTTCTGGCTGATTCAGGTGTTATTCTTTACGACTTTTTTGACCAACACGCGCAACGGCCTGGCCAGCGGCATTGTGGGCAGCTTGGGCTATTGGCTGGAGCAGCAGGAGGTGGCGCGCGGCGGCCAGCCCTGGTACTACTACATCATGCTGGGTTGGCTGTATGAGTTTTTGCCGCTGCTGCTGACGATGGGGGGCGGCGTGACGGTGGTCTATTGGCTGCGGCGCAGCCCCACCTGGGAGCCGGCGGTGGTGTCTGACCTGCCTGCCGAGGTGCAGCCCGGCGCGTTCGACGAGCTGGGCGCGGCGCTGCTGCGCCAGCACCGTGCGATCTTTGTGGCGCTGGTGCTGTGGTGGTCGCTGGGAACGTGGCTGGCCTATACGATCGCCGGGGAAAAGATGCCCTGGCTGTTGACGCACATTGCGCTGCCGATGTGTATCCTGGGCGGCTGGTGGCTGGGGCGGGTGATCCGCCAGATCCCCTGGGCCGCGGTGCGTGCGTCGGGGGCGATATGGCTGATCGGGGTGGGGCCTGCGCTGCTGGTGCTGGTGGCCGCGCTGCTGGGCAGCCGCCCGGAGGGCGGGCGCAGCCTGGACGCCGTGGGGCAGGTGATGCAGTGGCTGGTGATGGCCGTGCTGGCCGGCGGGCTGGGCTATCTGGCGTGGCGATGGGTGGCGCGCAGCGACACCGCCACGGCGCTGCGGCTGCTGGCTGTGGGCGGCGCGGGGCTGCTGCTGCTGTTGACGGTGCGCTTTACCTATATGTTGAACTATGTCAACTATGACCTGGTGACTGAGTATCTGGTCTATGCGCATGGGTCGCCGGACATCAAGCGCGCGCTCAACGAGATCGACCTGATCAGCGAGCGGACGGTGGGGGCGCGTAACATCACGGTGGCCTATGACGACGACAGCTCTTGGCCGCTGAGCTGGTATATGCGCCAGTATCCGAACGCGCGCTTCTATGGGGATAACCCGACGAGTGAGGCGATGGCCGCGCCGGTGGTGATCGTGGGGCCGAAGAACTATGACAAAGTGCATCCCTATGTGGAGCGAGACTACATCCGCCGCACCTACCGGCTGGTCTGGTGGCCCGACCAGGGCTATTTTGGGTTGACGCCGCAGCGTTTCTTCAGCACGCTGGTGGACCGCGAGAAGATGCGCCGCATTTTCGACATCGTCTTCTACCGGCGCTATGCCGACGGCGAGAACCCGGCCAAGGAGCGCGACCTGACGCAGTGGCCGAACCGGCATGATTTTGAGATGTGGGTGCGCAAAGACATCGCCGACCAGATTTGGAACTTGAACGTGACGCCGCTGGTGACCGAAGCAAGCGTGCAAGAGGAGATGGTGCGGGCGCGGACGGTCGACGTGGCGGCGGTGGCAAGCTACAGCGGCCAGATGGGCAGTTTACCGCTGTCGACGCCGCGCGCCGTGGCGGTGGGGCCGGAGGGCAGTTTGGTGATCGCCGACAGCGGTAACAACCGCATCGTCGTGCTGGACCCGGCAGGCAATTTTCTGTTCGAGATGGGCAGCCTGTGCCGGCTGAGCGACGGCGAGGCGGGCGGCTGTGTGGACCCTGACGGCAGCGGGCCGCTGCAGCTTGGCGACGGGCAGTTCAACGAGCCGTGGGGGGTGGCGGTCGACGCGGCAGGGCAGATCTATGTGGCCGATACCTGGAATGGGCGTATCCAAGTGTTTGCGCCCGACGGCGCTTTCTTGCGCAAGTGGGGCTATTTCAACACGACGCAGGGCGAGCTGGGCGACCCGATGGCGCTGTTTGGCCCGCGCGGGCTGGCGCTGGACGGCAACGGGAATCTATTGGTGGCCGACACCGGCAATAAGCGCATCCTGCTGTTTACGCCTACAGGCGAGTTGATCCAACAGGCGGGCGGCGGCGGTGTGACCTTGGGCCGGTTTGAGGAACCGACCGCGGTAGCAATCGACGGCCGCGACGGCAGCATCTTTGTGGCGGATGCGTGGAACCGGCGCATCCAGAAGCTCGACGCCGCGCTGCAGCCGCTGGCCGAGTGGCCGGTGCCAAGTTGGGGCAGCCAGCATTTGCATCACAAGCCCTATCTGGCGGTGACGGGCAGCGGCGATGTCTATGCCACCGACCCGGCCAATTATCGCGTGCTGGTCTATAACAGCGCGGGTGGGCTGAAGGCGGCGTTCGGGAGCTTTGGCGCCGAGATGAACCGGCTGGCGCTGCCCAACGGCATCGCCTGGGACGGGCTATCGAACCGGGTCATCATCGCCGACGCCGACAATCAACGGGTGCAGGTGTTCCCCGCGCTCCCCTAGATGCGTACCCTCAATGGTGCGTCCAATTACGTAGTGCGTGCGTTAGCACGAGCATGAACAGCATGGGACCGGCATGGACGCGGGCAACGCTACCGAGGCGGGCTGAGGGGGCACGCTGTGGCGTGCCGCGCCTGTGGCGGCTGTTGGGCGGGCTGGCCGCCGTGGGATTAGCGATCGCCGCCCAACGGGCGCTCAATCAGCGTCTGGCGTTCGACGCCTGGCTGCTGGGGGCGGCGGCGCTCGTCCTGTGGCTGTGGCTCTATGGCGCGCCGCGCCGACCGGCGCATGGGTGGGTCGACGCTGCGTCCCCAAACTGGGATAGGCCTTGGCTGGGCACGGCGGGGCTGTTGGTGGCGTGTGGGCTGGCGGTGTGGGGGTGGCGCAGGCTGGACGTGGGCGCGGTGACCACGCGCGATTGGCAGTGGTATGCGGCCAGCGTGCTGGCCGGCGTCGGCGCGAGCGCGCTGATGCAGCCCTGGCGAGCCGGCCCGCGCTGGCGACCTGCGGGGTGGGCTTGCGCCCTTCTCGTGCTCGGCGCAGCGGCGGGG
>QEUY01000169.1 GCA_003577365.1 Chloroflexota bacterium
GGGGCAATGGGCCGCGTGGCATAGCCGAAGGGCAGTTCCCAGGAGAGCAGGGCTTCGCCGGCGGCGATGGGGCGAACGGCGAAGCGGTGGCCTTCCAGCAGGGTGTGGCTCAGCGTGTAACGCTGCGCTTGGTCGTAGATGAGCGTGCCGGCCTCGACGCGCTGGGTGACGATGGCGACGTTGTCGCCGGGCAGCGGCAGCCGGGCAATGTCATGCAAGGTGAATTCAGATGGCATAGGTCCTCGATCGATCACGGGCGCTAGACAGGAATGCGCCCGGCAAGCTTTTGCACTTCGGTGACAGCCTGTGTCAGCGCCGCCGTGTAGACGGCGTAGTCGCCGCTGTAGGAGATCACATTATACCCGATCTTCATCCATTCTTCGGCTTGGGCCAAGGAGCCAGGTTGGATGCCCGCGCCCAGTTTGTGACGGCGTGCGGTCTCGGCCACGGTCTGCAGCGCCTCCAAAAAGCGCGGGTGATGGAACTGGCCGGGGATGCCCATCGACTGCGTGAGGTCGAAATGGCCGACCCAGAGCACGTCGACGCCGGGCGTGGCCGCGATCTCTTCGAGGTTTTCCAGCCCCTCCACGCTCTCGATCTGGCAGATGATGGTGGTGTTGCGGTTGGCTTCGACCAGGAAGTCGGCGGGGGAGAGGGTCTGGAAATCGGTGTTGGCGTTGCCCATGATCACCCCGCGCTGGCCGAGCGGGGCGTATTTGGCGGCGTCGACGATGGCCTTGGCTTCGGCAGCGTTTTTCACATTGGGGATCATGACGCCCATTGCGCCCAGGTCCAAGGTGCGCGCCACCCAGTGATACTGCACTTGCGGCACGCGCACAAAGACGGCGATGTCGGTGGCGCGGAACCAGGCGACGAGGTCGGCGATCTCGCTGGTGGAGAAGGCGGAATGCTCGGTGTCGATCAGCACGAAGTCCAGACCAGCGTTTTCTAACATGCGCGGCAGGCTGCGCACGCCGAATTCCAAAACCATGTGGCCGACCGGGACTTTGCCTTCGGCAAGGCGTTGTTTGAAGCGATTGGGCTTCATGGCGTGGGGTATCCTTTCGATACAGGTGGTGCAGGTCTCTTGGAAATCTGGATGGCCGGGCCTGTGTTCAGGCGGGGGCGTTGGTTTGCCAGGCGGCCCAGGCCGCGGCCAGGCGGTCGAGTTTGGCGCGATAGGCGGGCGACGCGGTCACCTCGCGGTTGACCAGGTAGCGCGGGGTCTCGCCGCGCAGCACCGTCAGGATATTCTCGCAGGCAAAACGGCTGTTATCGCGATAGAGGTCGTCGGTCCAGGCCAGCGAATGGGGCGATAGGATCACGTTGTCCATGCGCAGCAGCGGGTGATCGGCGGGCAGCGGCTCAGGGTCAAAGACATCCAGTCCTGCGCCGGCGATGCGGCCTGCGGCCAGGGCGTCGGTCACGTCCTGCATGACCATGATCGGCCCGCGCGCGGTGTTGATCAGATAGGCGGTGGGTTTCATCAGCGCCAGCAGCCGGGCGTTGACCAGCCCCCGCGTCTCCGGCATGAGCGGGCAGTTGATCGTCACGAAGTCCGACTCGCGGAAGACGGTCTCGGTGTCCACCAGCTCGACGCCCAGGGCGGCGGCGTGTTCGGGCCGGGCATAGGGGTCGGCGGCGAGCCTGCGCCCCAGGCCAAAGGGTTCGAGCAGGCGGAACATATCGCTGCCGATGTTGCCCAAGCCTACGCTGCCGACGACTTTGTCGCGCAGCCCAATGGCGGGCGCGGCCCCGCGCAGGTCCCAGCGGTTGGCGCGCACGACGCGGTCTTTGTCGGGCAGCCGCTTGGCCAGCGCCAAGATCAGGGTGAGGATGGCTTCGGCCACCGGGCGGCGCACGGCGTCGACGGTGATGGCGAGGGCGACGCCCGCTGCGGTGCAGGCGGGCACGTCGATGCGGTCGTAGCCGACGCCCCAGCGCGCGATCACGGCCAGCCGCGGGTCGGGGCCAAACGAGGCAGGCGCAAAGCGGGCGTTGAGCACCAAGACGCCGTCGAAGCCGGCGATGTCGGCGGGGGTAACGACCGCGCCCTGGGCGTCTTGTCCACTGGGTTCAAAATAGCGATAGGCGATCTGCGGCAGCGGGTCGAAGATGGCGTCGAGCGCCGGTTCGAGCCGTCCGGCGGCATCCGTTTGAAAGTCGGCGGAGACGCCGACCTGAAATGGTTCGGGCATAGCCAGGCCTTCTATACGACATTCGCGATATCTATTCAACAGGGCTGTCGAGGCGCACCAGCGCCATCGGCGGGAGCTTGAGGGTGAGGTCGCCGTGATCGGTCACGACCGGCGCGGCGGGGGTGATGCGGAAATCTTCGGGCGTCAACAGAGCGGCGCGTGCCGTGGCAGCGTCCAGGGTATGCAGCGCGACCTGGGCGGGCAAGCCGTGGAGCGTGACCGTCTGGTCGTCGAAGGTCAGGTTGGCGACGAGCAGGCGGCGGCGGCTGCCCTGCGCCAAGGCCAGGGCCTGCACGGCCAGCGGCGCGCTGGTGGTGACCGTCTGCAGCTTGCCGCCGGCGAACTCGCCCACATCGGCAAGCAGATGGTAGATGGGGTAGACGCTGCCGGGCAGCGAGGCAAAGCGATCGGGCAGGGGTGTGCCTTGGGCGCGCTCCATGACGCCGCGCCAGCCGGTGGTTTCATAATAGGTGATGGCGGCGACGCCGGCGCTGCCCAGGGCGTTGATGCTGCCCAGCGTCCACCCGGCGGCAAAGAGCGACATCTGGCGCGGGTCGACGTCGGCAGGCAGTTCGCCGGCAGGGGGCGTGGCCTCTGCGCCAGTAGCGCCGGGGGTGACGCGGGGACGCAGCGTGACCGGCGACACGATCAGGGGCTTCCCCTCGCAGAAGGCGGCGGCGCTGGTGGCGGTGGCGGCCTGCCCGTCCAGCGTTTCGACCAGTGAGGCGCGGTCGAAAGCATGGACTTGGGGGTTGAGCGAGTAGGCCACGCAGTCGAGCGCGTCGGCGGGCGGGCGGTTGCGGTTTAGCTCGGTGAAATAGGCCGCTGTGCCGCCGCCGATGGGTACATTGGGCGCATAGCCGCCGAGCCGGCCGCGCGCCAGATAGACCAGTTCGCCTGGGGTGGTGGGGGCCTGGGTGGAGAAAACCAGCCAGCGCGCCACGCGGGGCCGCAGCCGTTCGAGCAGGGCCGCCAGCCCTTCTAGTTCAGTTTCGGCGGCATCCGTCAGGTGCAGCGCGATCTCCAGCCCCACGCCCAGGGCGCGGCCTTCCAGGTTTGCCCGGGCTAGGTCGTGTTCCAGGCTGGGCCGGTCGGGGTAGAGGTCGACGCGCAGATGGTCGAGGTGCAGCGCCCGCAGCCGCGCCACCTCGTCGCCGGTGAGCGGCGCGCCGCCGGCGGCCACGCCAAGGCCCAACGCGGGCAGGTCATGCTGCGCTGCGCCGACCGTAACTTCGACGACAGCCGGGGAGGAGATCGCAGCCGGCGCAGGGTATGACCGTGTGGAAGGCCCATCATGCAGCCGGAGGTGCACGGACTGCTGTACTTTGTCGCCGGGATGGATCTCCACCGGGTAGGGGATGCGCAGGGGTGTGGAATAGGTCTTGAAGGAGGCGTCGGTCCAGTTGCGCTGGTCTTCCATCTCGAAGGTGTCGCCTGCGAAGCGCACCTCGACGCTTGGCCCTCCCCCCTGCCCTTCACTCAGATAGTGGCGGATGGCGCGCATCTCCAAAAAGGGCTGGTGGGGCGAGATGAGCGAAGGGAAGCGCCCGTGCTGCTGTGTGCCATCGACCTGTTCGACGGTGCAGGCATCGCCGGCGCAGCTTGCCGGGTGCAGGACGCAGATGCCGATGCGGTTGCGCCAGAAGCGGGTCTGCGCCGCGCCGTCCATGCTGTAGTCGAGCGCGCCGTCGGCGCTGCCGCGGATCGCGCCGTGCCAGCCGAATTCGATGCCAGGCGCGCTGTGCTGGGCGTCGAAGTCGATCGTGAAGTGGTCGCCTTGGTCGTCGATGGTCAGGTTCGAGAGCGCGGCGGGGATCGTGCCCCAGTTGCGGTCGCGCACAGCGACATAGATGCGGCGGATGACCTCGGTATCGCCCAGCGTGATATAGCGGAGATCGCCGGCGCTGAAGAGCAGCGAGAGCGGCCCGGCGCGCAGGGGGATGGGCGCGCCGGGCGCGGTAGGCGTGCCGTACTGGTAGATCGTCGGGTTGGCGGTCGGGTTGAGGCTTGCGGTGGGCATCATCGGTCCTTGGATAGGTTAGGCGGCGGACGTGTCCGGCGCTTGCAGGATCAGCAGCCAGTCTTCGGCGTCGGGCGGGATGAAGCCGGTCAACTCGCCGGCATGCTCCGAAGAGGCGGGCGTCCGTTCGCCGGTGCGCGGGTTGCACCAGGTGGCGGTGTAGCCCGGCCGGATGCCCGCCAGCTTGAGCCGCAGTTCTTCGCCTGTTGGGGTGTAGACGACGACCAGGTCGCCTTCGGGGGAGCGCGCCGCCAGGACATAACGCTGCACGGCGTGCGCGCCCGGCTGGACGGCGAGCAGGTCGAGGTCGGGCCGCAGACGCCACCATGCGATGCTGCGGAAGAAGTCGCCTAGATAAGCCACTTGTTCTGCGCCGGGCATAGTCAACGCCTCGCGCCAGGGCAGCGGCGTGCCCGAACCGGGATGGTCTACCGGCGGGCCGCTGCCGTCATCCCAACCCCAGACGCCATGCCCGCCATAGGTGACGCCGGCGGTGGGGGCGTTGAGCAGGCTCCAATAGAGGCCACGGCGCACGGCGGGCGCTTGATGTGGCTGTTTTGACTGATAGGCGAGGTGGTTTTCATAGGCCGGTTCCAGGTTGAGCTGGAAGAGGCGCGGGATGGCGTCCCACTGGTTGGCGGGGGGGCCGGTGACCAGCCACTGCCAATGTTCGTCGCTGTCGCCGTGGCCGCTTTGATAGCCCAGGACGCTGAGCCAGAGTTCGCCGCGAAACTCGTCGGCGGGCCACTGTTGGCCGCCGCAGTGCATGGCGACCGGCATGCCGGCGGCATCGGCAAAGACGGCGCGGCCGATGCGCCGCCAGCGCGCGGCGTACTCGCCGGTATATTTGCCGTCGCCGGCCAGGATCCACATGACGGGATACGCGCCCCAGCGCGCCACCATATAGCGCGCCAGCAGCACGGCTTGGTCTTCGGGCAGGCTGTAGCCGGGGTCAACGCTTGGGTTGCTGCCCGCGCCGATGGCCCAGAGCATGACCGGCACGTTGAGCAGACCGGCCTGGGTGGTGGCGATCAGGTAGCGGTCGAGCCGCTGAAAAAAGGCCGGGGTGACGGTGATGCGGTCATGGCCGATGTAGGCGGTACGCCCTTCGATGTCGCCATGGGGCGCGGCGCGCCACTGGGTGGCGACCCACTGCACGGCAGAGAAGCCCTGGCGCACGCGCTCGGCCAGGTAGTGATCCCATTCCTCCGGCGTGGCGCGCAAGGGGCCGTTCCAGGCGGTGTCGGCCAGATAGAAGAAGGGCGTACCGTCGGCGTGGATCAGGCAGCGTTTGTCGTCGGCCAGGCGCACGGGGCCGTGGCGGTCGAAGACGGTCTCGCCTTGGGGGGCCACACAGGTGAAGCTGCCGCCCGCGGCGGTGATCTCTGCGCCGTCGGTGTAGTCGAGCTTGAGATGATAGCGCCAGTGGCCCTCTGCGTCCGGGGCGAAGCGCACGCGCCAGGCGTCGTCGCCGTCCCAAAAGCCTTGGCGCAGCAGTTGGCGACCGGAGGGGGAGAAGAAGATGGCCCCTAGGCGCGCATCTTGGAAAGGGTTGGCGAATTTCACAGGGGCCGTCAACTCGACTTCGGCGACGCGCCAGCGGGGTATGCTTGCGCCGTTCAACGGCATCGGTTGCATGGTTCACCTCCTGTAAATCGTTATCGGGCTGTAAATCGTTGTCCGGCTGTAAATCGTTGTCCTGTAAACGGGTGGAAACGACGGGTATGCCTATGGGTAAAGCAGCCAGCCCTGGCGTGTGGTCTGGGCGCGCAGCAACTGCCCGTCGAGCGAAGTCACATAGAGCGTGCGCAGCTCCGGCCCGCCAAAGGTGCAGTTGGTGGGGCGGTCGACCGGCACAGGATGGGTCTCTAGGACACGGCCATTGGGCGCAAAGACATAGATCATGCCGCCCGGCCCGCTGAGTTCCCAGCCGGCGGTGGCGACGATGTTGCCGTCGCGGTCGAGGCACATGCCGTCGATGCCGCGGTGGGGGTAGAAGTTGTGCAGCACCTGATATGGGCCTAGGCTGCCGTCGGCCAAGATCGGATAGGCGCGCAGCTCGCGCTTTTCGCCCTCGCCATATTTGCTCTGCGCCACATAGAGCGTGGCCATGTCGGGCGTGACGAGCAGGCCGTTGGGCGCGGTGGTGTCAAAGGTCACGCGCACGGTGCGCCACTTGCCGCCGGGCTGCGGGTCCAGCCGGTAGACCGATTCGTGGTCAAGCTCCATGTCGTCGCGCTTGTCGCCATAGCGCGGGTCGGTGAACCAGATGCGCCCCATGCGGTCGATAGCGAGGTCGTTGGGGCTGTTGAGCCGTTTGCCTTCGAAGTTGTCGCAGAGCACGATGACGCCGCCGTCGGGTTCATAGCGCACGATGCGCCGCGCGCCGCCTTCGCAGGCGTAGAGGCGGCCTTGGCGGTCGAAGTTCAGCCCATTGGCCTGGTTCGTGCCGGTGCGCGCCACGTCCAGCGCGCCGGTCTGGGGGTCGTAGCGCATGATGCGGCTGTTGGGGATGCTGGTGAAGAGCAGGTGGCTGCCGTCCCAGGCGGGGCCTTCGGCCAAGCCCATGGATTGGGCCAACACTTCAAACTCCCAGCTCATCGCGTGCCTCTTTCTGGGTGGGATGTGGAAAGCATGGTGGCGCACCCATCTGGGGGCGGTGTGACACGGTTCCGCCGCGCGCTGGTAATGGTGGGATGGGTGTAACGTCAGTATAGTGGATGGCCGAAGGGGGTGTCAATCTATTCGGGTCAAACCGGGAGATGGGCCGGTATAGTTGGGCCGGTGCGGTTGCGGCGGCGCGCGGCCTTGTGTGATAATGGCCGCAGGTTATCCTATCTGTCTGCCACCTGAAATAAAGCATATTGATATAAAGCATGAGGGGAGAACCGAATGGGGGAGCGTGTGCGTGTCGGGATGATCGGCACCAGTTGGTATGCCGGTTCGCTGCATCTGCCCAGCTTGACCAGCCATCCGCAGGCCGAGGTGACGGCGATCTGCGGGCGCAACGCGGATCGCGCCCAGGAGCTGGCCGCCAAGTT
>QEUY01000170.1 GCA_003577365.1 Chloroflexota bacterium
TTCTTTCTGGGTCTTCTTTCTGCTCTTTGCGTCCTTTGCGTTCTTTGCGGTTATATCCCCTCTCAAGGAGTTGATGATGACAGAGGTATTGCGCTGGGGCATTCTCGGCACCGGCAACATCGCATCCAAGTTTGCCGAAGGGCTGCGAGTCCTGCCCGATGCGCAGCTTGTGGCGGTCGGCTCGCGCAGCCAGACCAGCGCCGAGGCCTTTGGCGAGAAGTACAGCGTCCCCCACCGCCATGCCAGCTATGAAGCCTTGGCCGCAGACCCCGACGTGGATGCCATCTACATCGGCACGCCGCACAACCTGCACCACGCCAACATGCTCTTGGGGCTGAACTATGACAAGGCTGTGCTGTGCGAAAAGCCCTTTACGATCAACGCGGCCCAAGCCAAAGAGGCGATTGACCTGGCGCGCGCCCGCGGCCTCTTTCTTATGGAAGCCGTCTGGAACCGTTTTATGCCGCTGACAGCGGAACTGCGCCGCCTGCTGGCCGAAGGCGTGATCGGCGAGGTGCGCATGATCTCCGCCGACTTTGCCTTCCGCACCAGCTTCAACCCAGCCTCGCGCGCCTTTGACCCCAACTTGGGCGGCGGCGGGCTGCTCGACGTGGGCGTCTACCCCATCAACCTGGCGTCGATGATCCTGGGCACGCCCGACCGCATCGTCTCGCTGGCCGAACTGGGCGAGACTGGGGTGGACGAGCAGGCCGCCATGGTGCTTGGCTATCCGGGCGGGCAGCTCGCCGTCCTCAGCACCGGCATCCGCACCCGCTCGCCGCATGAAGCGGTGATCATGGGGACGGACGGGCTGATCCGGCTGCATTCGCGCTGGTGGTATCCCACAACCCTCACCATCGACCGGCCCAACCGCCCCCCCGAAACGATTGAAGTCCCCTATGAGGGCAACGGCTATAACTACGAGGCCGACGAAGTCCACCGCTGCCTGCTGGCAGGCAAGACCGAAAGCGACATCATGCCGCTCGACGAAACGCTCGCCATCATGCAGACCATGGACACGATCCGCGGCCAGTGGGGGCTGAAGTACCCGATGGAGTAGGGAGAGCGGTTAGAAAACCGCCGGCTCTGGGGTCCGCCCGCCAGGCCGTAAATGACCGGGCTAAACAACTGGCCTCTCTTCTCTGGCCTTTGCGCCCATTGCGTTCTTTGCGGTGATTTCTCCCCTCTTATTGCCCAATCCCCATCGGCGTCAGCACCAACTCGCGCAGGGCCACGGCCGCGCCGTCTTCTTCGATGGGCGGCGCGACCCACTGGGCCGCGGCCATGACGCCCGGCGTGGCGTTGCCCATGGCGACGCCAAACCCGACCGCCTGCAGAATGGGGATGTCGTTGTCGCTGTCGCCGATGGCGAGGGCGCGGCCCGGGTCAATCCCCAACCGTTCACACAGCCGGAGGACGCCCACGCCTTTGTCGATGCCCTGGGCTGTGCCCTCCACCAGCCGAGGATGGGTACGCGTGATGTTGAGGCCAGGGCTGAAGAGGCCGCGCAGGTCGCCCACCAGATCCACGCCCGCGCTGGATTCGTCTTCCACCAGGATAAATTTGAGCGGCGGGCGCGCGTCGTCGCCGCTCACAAGGTCGGCAAAACGGGGCTGGATGGCGCGGACCTCGCCAAAGACATGGGCATAGAAATCGGGTTCCGGCCCGCGGCGGTTCTGATAGATGACGATGTGGCCGTCGTCGTCCAGAAAATAGACCGCGGTGATGTAAGGGTGCGCGTCGATCCAGGCCATGGCCTGCCGTGCCAGCGGCAAGGGGATGTCGGCTTCGTAGAGGATTTTGCCCGTCAGCGGGTCGCCGACCACCGCGCCCTGGGTGGTGACGACCGGCGTGGTGATGTTCAGGTGGGCGATATGGGCGCGCACATAGTCCAGCGTGCGCCCGGTAGCGATGGTGACGGGGATACCCGCCGCTTGTACGGCGGCGATGGCCGTCTGCACGGCAGCGCTGATAGGCTTGTGGTGATACAGGTCCAAGATCGTGCCGTCCAGGTCGAGCACGACCAGATCAAAGGGACGGGCGCGATTGCGTGGGTTGGTCATCGCCGTGTTTTCCAGTCGAGATGGGCATGAAAAACGGGGGCCGTTGACCAGCGCGGCCCCCGTGCTGTTCAAATGACAGGCGCCTCTACAGACCGATCACGACCAGCCGGTCATAGCCGTGATAGTCCTGATGCAGCGCCACGGTGGAGGCCTGGGGCAGCAGGGCATGGGCCAGGCTCATCACGGCCTCACCCTGATCGTGGGCGATCTCCAAGAAGATGACGCCGCCGCGGTTGAGATGGGCCGGGGCCTGCTGCAAGAGACGGCGAATGGTATCCAGACCTTCCGGCCCGGCCTCCAGCGCCAGCCGCGGCTCATAGTCGCGCACATCTGCCGTCAAGGTGGCATAGACGGGGCTGGCGATGTAGGGCAGGTTGGCGGCGATGATATCGACGGTTTCGGGCAGCGGCGCCAACAGGTCGCCCGGCAGGAGGGTGATCTGCTGCCGCTCGTCGAGCCGTTTCACATTGGCGCGCGCCACGGCCAGCGCATCGGCGCTGAGGTCGACGGCATAAATGGTGGCAGTGGGGGCGTTGGCGGCCACGGCGATGGCGATGGCCCCGCTGCCTGTGCCGACATCCACCATGCGCACATGCGGGTCGAGCCGCGATTCAATGTGATCAAGCACCGCGTCGACCAGCAGTTCCGTCTCCGGCCTGGGGATCAGCACGCGGCGATCCACCAGAAAGTTGAGACCATAGAATTCGCGATGGCCCACCAGATAGGCGACCGGTTCGGCGGCGGCGCGGCGCGCCACCAAGTCGGCATACTGCTCGGTCTGGTCGGGCGTGAGTTTCTGGTCGTAATGGGCGAAGAGCCAGGCGCGGTCCTGGTCCAGGAGATGCGCCAAGAGCACCTGGGCATCGAGGTTGGCGGTTTCGCTGCCTGCTTCTTCCAGTCGCTGGGTGGCCGCGACAAGGGCGCGGCCGATGGTCGTCCAGGGAGCCAGCTTCCAGACGACGCGCTGATGCCAATCTAGTTCTAGAATTGCCAAATCTGCCTCCGGAGTGGCTGCTTAGGAGCCGACCGCCTGCAGTTGTTCGGCCTGGTCGGTTGCAGCCAGTTCTTCGATGAATTCGTCCAGGTCGCCGTTCATCACCGCTTCCAAGCGATAGACCGTCTTGTTGATGCGGTGGTCGGTGACCCGGCTCTGGGGAAAGTTGTAGGTGCGGATCTTTTCGCTGCGGTCGCCGGACCCGATCTGTTTGCGCCGCGCTGCGCCCTGCTCGTCCAAGCGTCGCTGCTCCTCGATGTCATAGAGCCGCGAGCGCAGGATGCGCATGGCCTTGATCCGGTTCTGCAACTGGCTCTTTTCATCTTGACAGGAGATGACGATGCCAGTCGGCAGGTGGGTGATGCGGACGGCTGAGTCGGTGGTGTTGACACTCTGGCCGCCGGGTCCACTGCTGCGGAAGATGTCGATGCGGATCTCGTTTTCCTTGATATCGACCTCAACTTCGTCGACTTCGGGCAGCACGGCGACGCTGGCCGCGCTGGTGTGGATGCGCCCCTGGCTTTCGGTCACAGGCACGCGCTGCACCCGATGCACGCCCGATTCATATTTAAGGCGGCTGAACGCGCCTTTGCCCTTGACGGCGAAGATCACCTCTTTGAAGCCGCCCATATCGCTTTCACTGGCGCTGAGCAGTTCGATCTTATAGTGGTGTTCCTCGGCCCAGCGGGAATACATGCGGAACAGCTCGCCGGCAAAGAGCGCGGCCTCTTCGCCGCCCGTGCCGGCGCGGATCTCGACGATCACGTTCTTGTCGTCGTTGGGGTCCTTAGGCAGCAGCAGCGCCTTGAGCTTGCTTTCCAGTTCGGCCCACTCTGCCTCTAAATCGGCCAGTTCCTGTTGGGCCAGTTCTGCCAGGTCGGGGTCGCTGTCTTCGAGCAGCAGCCGGTTCTCCTCGATCTGCTGTTCGACGGTTTGAAAACGCCGAAAGGTCTCGGCGAGTTCCTCCAACTCGCTGCGTTCTTGGGCCAGTTCGTTGAGCCGGGCATAGTCGGCGATCACATCCGGATCAGCCATCAGCCGGTCCAATTCGGCGTATCGTTCGGCAACCTTGGTCAGTTTTTCAGTCAATGTGGACATAGATTGGGTGCGACCACGGCGTCGCGCTTAGTCCGTGAAAATGGGCAGATGGCCGAGTGAGACCACCTGCGACCAGTCTGCATCATTGCCTTCGGTAAAGACAGCCATCTCGCCTACAATTTGCGCCTGGGCGCGCTGCATGAGCAGGCGCAACCCGCGCAAGGTGCTGCCGGTGCTGATCACGTCGTCGAGCAACACGGCGCGCTTGCCTTCGACCAAATGACGGTCTTTGCCGTCGAGATAGAGGGTCTGCGGCTGGCCGGTGGTGATGCTGACGACCTCGGCCTCCAGGCAGTTGACCATATAGGGTTTGCGAATCTTGCGCACGACGACATAGGGCAGGCCGCTGCGCGCCGAGAGCGCATGGCCCAGCGGCACGGCCTTGACCTCCGGCGTCACCAAGACCTCGGCCTCGGCGGGCAGCCGGGCCGCCAACAGGTCGGCGGCGGCTTCGACCACGGCGGTATCGCCCAACATATTGAAGATGGCGATCTTCACCTCGGGGGCTACCTCAAACAGAGGCAGGTCGCGCGTCAGCCCGCCGATTTCCACAGAATAGACACGGCCATCATAGCTCATGAAACGCTGCTCCTCGATGCCTGGTAATGAGCGCCTGGCGATATGCCTGCCGGCGATTGCATGGCGCTGCCAACGCGCACACGCCAACAATCAAGTATAGCACAAAGCACGGCGGGCAGAAAACGGCACAGAAGGGGATGTTTATCAGAACCTATGGGGCGTGAATTGCGTGTGCAGGCGGCAGGCCTATCCGCTATCTGCACGGGCCGTTTATATATCGGGCGGCGCTTCGAGCACCGGCTCATAGCGGCAGCGGCAACCGCGCGGCGATGTGCAGCCGCGGTGAGGCAGTTCGGGCACACGCGCGACCAGGAATTCTTTGCCCAGTTGGCTGCGGCAGTGTTCGCAGGTATATTCGTCATTTGGCCCGGCGAGCGCAATGCGGCGCACATGGTCGCCCCCTTTGCAGCGCTGCCAGGTCTCTTGATTGTCGACATGCAGCGCCAGTTGATAGGCCTTCCAATAGGCAGCTTCGGCGGCGTCCATGTCGGGACGGGCCAGCTCTTGCGCCACGTCGGGCGGGATCTCATCCGGCGACAGCCGCCAGGTCGCGCCCCACAGATGCTGTTCGGCGGCGTAGAGCTTGACCCATTCCTGGGTCGTGTTGCTCAGCCCGTCCAACAGCCAGTGATCCAAGAAGAAGATGCGCCGGGTGAGCGCGCTGTGGCTCAGTTGCGGCTCCGGCCCGGTCCAGTCGGCCTTGCCCATGGGGAAGCTCGCCTCATAGGCGCGGCGCAGGGCAAAGGCGGTATTGGTGTCTTTTTGCGCCAGCGCCTCGCGCACCTTGGGCATGATCTCGGCCTTGTCGCGCGCCAGGCGGTCGCGATAGGCCGCGACATAGGGTTGGGCTGTGGCGGCGACGCGATACTGCCCGCTGCCGCTGGACTCCAGCCAGCCCAGCTTCTCAAAGTGCCGGATCATCTCCGGATAGGGATGGGGCAAAATCCGGCTCCAGCGGTTTTGCTCTCCGGCGCTGGGCGGCGGATGCCCGGCGGCGAAGTGGGCCAAGAGATCGATCTGGGCGTAGTCTTGAAGCTCTGCGGAGCGCGCCAGTTGATCGCCATCCACCGGTTTGCTGCCGCCAATCCATCGTTTTAGAAAGCTCATGTGCCTTGCCTTGCAAGAATGGTCTTGGGTTCAACGCCAACTGGTTCAACGCAAACAGGGAGTAACGCCTATAAGCGTTACTCCCTGCACACAAGGAGGAGGAAGAATACCTATAGTATGGCTGGGGCCGGACGCAAACTCCGTAAGAGCCGTCTCAATCTGGCTGTATGGCGGCGCTCCCGATCGTGTGTACAGATGACAAACCGATTCACAAGATGATTCGAGTTTGCTTTGATGACAATCAGCTTGAAAAATCATCCTGAAAAATCCTATGGATTGAAGAACGCAGAACCGGGCGATATCGCCTACAATACCACCCTACAACCACCCTACAATACCACATAGTCTGTGCGCAGGTAGCGCAGGGGAACCACGGCGCTGACCAGACAGAGAAGAAAGATCAGGACCAGACCGATCTGGCCTAAACGGTCTAGCCCGCTGAACTCTTGGTTGAGGTAGGCGAGCAGCAGGACGATGGCCGCCAGGGCGTTGGCGACCGCCATCGAGACCATGCTGGCGCTGCTGACGATGCGCTCTTGGGCGGCGATCAGCAGGTTGAGGCCGAGCGCCACCAACAGCGCGCCCGCCATACGCCCCGGCCACAGCGCGGCATCCGGCGCGACGCCGGCGGCGCTCAGGGTGGCGCGGGGAAAGATCAGAATGGCCCCGCCCAAGAGCAGCCCGATCAGCAGCCCGTTGGCGCGCATGACGAGGCGCAGACCGTAGTACAGGTCATTCAGCGAATAGGCCAAGCGACACTCCCCTGCCAGTAGTGTTGAGGTTCCCGGCAAGCTGCCGGAAAATCCAGACGGCGGATGCCCGCATTGTAGCGCAAAGCCCGCGCGCCGCCAACCCTCCGGCGCGCCTATCATGTGCTAAGCCCTGTGACAAAGCGCGGCCCCCTATGCTACACTCGCAGCAGCGAGGTTTGTCAACAGAAGGTGCACGCGATGCAACCCCAGGAGTTTCAACCCTATCAACGGCTGAAGCCGCGTGTGCGCCGCGCCGCGGGCAGCATGGCGAGCCATGCGCTGGTTCTGGCGGCGACGGTGGCGCTGCTCTGGGGGCTGGAGATCGCCGATTTTGTCTTCTGGCACGGCGGGCTGGACGCCTACGGCATCCGCCCGCGCACCTGGCAGGGGCTGGGCCACATCTTGAGCGCGCCGCTGTTTCATGTCGGCTTTGCCCACCTGGCGGCCAATACGCTGCCCTTGGTAATCTTGGGCTGGCTGGTGATGCTGCGCCGCACGTCGGATTTTTTCGTGGTGGCGCTGGTGTCGGCGCTGGTCAGCGGGTTGGGGATTTGGCTGCTGGGCGGCAGCCGCACGATCCATCTGGGCGCAAGCGGGGTGATCTTTGGCTTTTTGGGCTATCTGCTGGCCCGCGCCTATTTTGA
>QEUY01000171.1 GCA_003577365.1 Chloroflexota bacterium
TGCGCGCCGGCACCATCTGGATCAACGACTACCACCTGATCAGCGCCGAAGCGCCCTTTGGCGGCTATAAACAGAGCGGCATCGGCCGCGAACTGGGCACTTGGGGCCTCAAGGAATACCTTGAGGTCAAGCATATCCACGTTGACCTCACGCGCACCCGCTCCGGCAAATTCTGGTACGACATCGTTGCGCCCCAGGCCGGAGGGGTCGATTGAACATCGGCACTGCCCACTGACCAGACCGCGGGGCCGGACGATTGCGCGTCTGGCCCCGCCGCTTTTATAATGCGGCCTATGCCGCAGATCCCTATCTCCGCCGACAGCGCCTGCCTCTTGTCGCCCATCGTCTATCGCTTCCTGCGCCTGGCCGCGGCCCTGGCGGCGCTGGTCGTGATCGCCGCACTGCTGGCCTTCCTGCCGCTGCTGTGGGCCGCGCTCCTTTCCCTGGCCGCCGCGGGCGTGATCGCCATCCTGCGCTGGCCTTGGACGGTGTGGCTGCTGCCCGCAGCGGCTTTACCTCTGGCCGGCAGCCTCCGGCTGGGTCCCGTCACCGCCACCGAGGTATTGCTCGGCCTAGCCGCCCTCGTCTGGCTGCTCTCCGGCGCGGCCCGCCGCCGCCTGCGCACGCTCCACCACCCCCTGCTCGCGCCACTGCTTGTCTATATCGGGCTGCTGGTACTCTCCCTGTGGCGTGCGCCCAATTTGGGCGAAGCCGCCAAGGAAGTGGTAAAATGGGTCGAATTTGCCGTAGTGCTCTGCCTCCTGCCGCCTATGGTGGCGCGGGCAGGGGCCAAGTGGCTGGCGGCCGCGCTGCTGGCCGCGGCCCTGGGACAGGCGCTGCTGGGCCTTTACCAGTTTATCTTTCAGATCGGTCCCGACTGGTTTGTCGTCCTGGGTCGCTTTATGCGCGCCAGCGGCAGCTTTCGCCAGCCAAACCCTTTTGCGGGCTATCTGGGGCTGACACTGCCGGTCGCCGCCGCCCTCAGCCTGTGGGGCATCCATAGGCTGACGACAGAGCACAGAACCCCAAGCGTAGCTGCCTGGGCCGCCGTCTATGGGCTGGCTACGGCGGCAATCGCCGCGGGGCTGCTTGCCAGTTGGAGCCGCGGCGCTTGGCTGGGCGCACTGGTCGCGGCGCTGGTCGTCCTGCTTGCCTTTAGCCGTCAGACAGCCCTATGGGTCGCCGCGGCGGCGCTGGTCCTGCTGGTCGCCGCGCTGTTGGGCGCGCTCAACCCGGGTTGGATACCGGCTGCACTTACCGCCCGCCTGCAGGATCTGCCCGCCTATTTCGGGCTGACCCACATGCTCGACCAGCCCGTCACCGACGAGAACTTCGCCGTGCTGGAGCGGTTGGCGCACTGGGTCGCCGCGCTGCGCATGTTCGCCCTGGCGCCGTGGCTGGGCGTTGGGCCGGGCAACTATGAAACGCTCTACCCGCTGGTGCGTCTGCCCATCTGGGAAGAGCCGCTCGGCCACGCCCACAACATCTATCTCAACGTCTTGGCCGAGACCGGGCTGGTCGGGTTGGCCGGCTTCCTGCTCTTTTGGGGGAGCGCCGCGGCGTGGGTCGGGCGTAGCGCACGCCGCACGGCGCAGATGACCCTGCAGGATAGCTGGCGCCAAGCGTTGGCTGCGGGGATACTCGGCATACTCGCCCATCTGGCCGTGCACAGTGTCTTCGATAATCTGTTCGTACAGGGCATCTATCTACATCTGGCCTTTTGGTTTGCCGCGCTGGCCGCCGCACAAGCGCCAGCCGCGGCCGGCGACAATGAAAGTGAAGTGCTTATTTGTTGATCACATCCGTTCGCCAATTCGCCCGTTCGAATCGCAAAGAAGTTAAGCGCTTTGTGAAGTTTGCCATCGTCGGTGCAGCCGGTTCCATCACCGACTTTACTGTGCTGAATGTCCTGGTCCAAGGTTTTGGCGCGCCGCTCTTCGCCGCCAACACGGTCAGCTTTATCGCCGCAGTCATGCAAAACTTCGCGCTCAACCGCCGTTGGACATTTCCCGAAAGCCAAGAACGCCAGGCCTCCGGCCAACTGGCGCAATTCGCTGTTGTCAGCCTCGTCGGCCTCGGTCTCAACCAACTGGTCTTCCTCACCCTCCATCACCTCTGGGACGCCTATTGGATGAACCTCTACGGCCATGACACCGGCTTTATCCTCAGCTATAACGTCGCCAAACTTTTTGCCATCGGCGTGGTTCTCTTCTGGAATTTCACCGCCAACCGGCTGTGGACCTACCGCGGCCTCTAGCCGAGAGCGCCGTGACCCGCATCGCCGTCGACTATACGCCTGCCGTGCGCCAGCAAGCAGGTATTGGGCGCATCATCCGCGGCCAGATTCAGGCGCTGCTCGCCCTGCCCCACCCCTATGACCTGCGTCTCTTTATCGCCGGCCACGCCAGCCCCGCCGAGCGCGCCGCGGCTCCGCTGCCGCTGGCGACGATGCCGCTGAACGAACGCAACATGGTGCGGCTCTGGCATCGGCTCGACTGCCCCTGGCCGCGCGTCGACTGGCTCACGGGTGGGCCGCTCGACCTGCTGCATGCCACTGATTTTGTCTTGCCGCCCAGCGGGGCACGGCGCAAGCTGCTTACCGTCCACGACCTCGCCTTTCTCTTCTATCCGGAAGCGGCCATGCCCAGCCTGCACCACTATCTCAACGTGGTGGTGCCGCGCAGCGTGCGCCGCGCCGACCATCTCATCGCCGACAGCCACCACACCGCGCGCGATCTGGCCGGCGTCTGGCAGGTCCCTCCAGACCGGATCACGGTCGTGCAGGGCGCGGTCGACCACGGCCATTTTCGCCCCGTCACCGACACAGCAGCCCTCGCCGCCGTGCGCGCTAAATACCAGATCGGCGACGCGCCCTATATCCTCGGGCTCAGCCGCCTCGAACCGCGCAAAAACTTCGCCCGGCTGATCGAGGCTTTTCACCACGCACGCCAGAGCATCCCCCTGCCCCACCATCTTGTCATCGGCGGCGGCAAGGGCTGGCTTTACGACGCCATCTTCGCGCGCGTTCAGGAGCTAAAGCTGGCCGATGTGGTACACTTCCCAGGGTTTATTGCCGACGCCGATCTGCCCGCACTCTACAGCGGGGCTGAATTCTTTGCCTATCCGTCGCTCTATGAAGGCTTCGGGCTGCCGATCCTCGAAGCGCTGGCCTGCGCCACCCCTGTGCTCACCGCCGACAACTCCTGTCTGCCCGAAGCCGGCGGGCCAGGCGCGCTCTATGTGCAGGCCGAGGACGTGGAGAGCATCGCCGCCGGGATCGTGCGCCTGGCCACGGACTGCGCGCTGCGCCAACAGTTGGCCGATGCTGGCGTAGCCCATGCCGCGCGCTTTACCTGGCAGCGCAGCGCCGAACAGCTCTTGACCGCCTATGCCGCCGCGCTGGCGTAGCACACGCGCGACGCACATTCCGAGGATCTGATTGCCATGCAACCACGCACCGTTGCCGAGACCGCCCTCACGCTCACTACATTCATGCAGCCCGAGCATTCCAACAGCCTAGGCACCGTCCACGGTGGGGCTATCCTCAAGCTGTGTGACGAATGCGCCGGCATCGTCGCTGCCCGCCATGCCCGCCGCCCTGCGGTCACAGTCACGGTAGACAGCGTCACCTTTCATCACCCTGTCTATGTCGGGCAAGTCCTTTTCGTGCATGGGCGACTCACCTACGTCGGCACCACCAGCATGGAGGTCGAACTGCGCGTCGAGGCCGAAAACCTGCTCACCGGCGAGATCACCCACACCAACAGCGCCTACTTCGTCTTCGTCGCCCTCGACGATCACGTGCGCCCCACGCCCGTGCCGCCGCTCGATCTCCAGACCGATGAAGAACGCTGGCGCTTTGAGGAAGGACGCGCCCGCCAGGCCGCGCGGCTGGCGCGTGCCCGCTGAACCATGCAGCGCTGGTTGCTCCCCCTCGCCTGTCTCGTCACGCTGGCGGGCGTCTTTGGGCCGTGGGTCGCCCACCCTGCCGCCGGGCTGGTTATCACCGGGCTGGACCTGGGCGAATATGTCAAGTTTCTGCCCACGGTTCAGCGCGGCGAGATCTGGCTCTGGCGGCCCGGCTTCTATGCCCCACTGGTCTGCGTGAGCGCCACCTGCAGCCTGGCCGCCTACCGCCGTGACCTGGGCTATGCGCCCTGGCTGCGTGGCCTGCTGCTGCTCCTGGCGCTGGTCAGCGCCCTCAACTTGCTGCCGCCGGCCTGGACCCCCCAGCGCCTGCTTGCAGCGGAGTTCCGCTGGCAGACCAGCGCGCTGGTTCTGCTGCTGGCCGCGCTCGGTCTCAGTCCCTTGCTGGCGCTGCTGCCGCGCAGCCAGGCGGCGGCTGCCGCCAGCCTAGCGGCGCTGGCCGCGCTCGTTTTTCCCATCCAAGGATTTCTCGCCATCTTGCCCGCAGTCGGCGCGCTGATGGCCCGCCCGATCAGCCCCGCCTGGGGCATGTGGTGTACCGTGGCAGGGCTGCTGGCGCTCTTGATCGCCTGGTGGCAGCCCAAACGGGCGGCCACGCCATCTACTATTATGTGAAGGAAACCATGCAGATAGGTGTCATGAATGACCCGCAACGGCCTTTGCTGGAGGAGATCGCCTGGATCGCCGCGCATGGGTTTGACTACATCGACCTGACCCTGGAAGCCCCCGCCGCGGCCCCCGAAACGACCCATTGGCCGGAGATCGCGCGCGCCTTGAACGGCGCCGGGCTAGAGGTGGTCTGTCATGCCGCACCCTACCTGCCGATCGAGAGCCCGTCGCCTGCGGTGCGCCAGGCTGCGCTCGACGACCTGCGCCGCTGCGCGGATATCGCCAAGCTGCTGGGCGCGCCTCTCTGCACCACCCACTTCCGCGGTTGGCCTGCCTATCTGAGCGAAGCCGACGGCTACGAATATTATCGCCAGCTCTTTTCAATCCTGATCCGGCATGGCGAGGCGCAGGGGGTGCAGATAGCCCTAGAGAACAGTCCAGACAACCGCCACCAGCTCAAACACTTCCGCGAGATCTTTCACCGGCTGCCTCAACTCAAGCTGCTCTTTGACATC
The DNA here is from genome assembly GCA_003577365.1 of Chloroflexota bacterium. Lineage (GTDB taxonomy): Bacteria > Chloroflexota > Anaerolineae > Caldilineales > Caldilineaceae > QEUY01. The sequence goes on from QEUY01000171.1 coordinate 5,052, forward strand.
GGCCACGGCAATATCAAGACGGCCAAGAGCATGACGCGCGACTATCTCTTTGCCCTGGCCGACCGGCTGGTGCATGTCCATCTCAGCGACAACGACGGCCAAGACGACGACCATCTGCCCATCGGCGCGCCGCGGCGCGGCGGCATAGACCTGCTGCATGAACTGCGCGGGCTGCGCAGTTTTCGCTACGAGGAGAAGATCACACTCGAGGTATTTGGCGACCGGCGCTGGCTGCTGGCCAGCGCCGGTCTGCTGCGGGAAACATGGCCGCGGGCGAGTTAGGCGATTAACCGCCCCCGCCGGAAGCGGGGATCGGCTCTGGGGCGACCGCCGCACCCTCGGCCACCACCGGCGTCGGCACAAGGATCGGCACTTCAGTGGGCAGCGGTGTTGGGGCGGGCGCAGGGCTGCCGGCGCTGGCGATCACCGGCACGCCATCCGGCACCGGCGCACAGGTGTTGACATCTTTGCGGTAGGCATCGGCCATGGCCGGTGCAGTCCAAATGCCTTCAATCACATTGCGCACCCGCTGCGGGTCGTTGATCACCAACACGGCTGCCCCGCGCTCGGTCGTGTAGCTCTCTAACTCGCGCAGCGTAATCCCGCTGGCGCGCACGTTGGCCGCATCCAGCCCCACGCCAAAGCGCGCCAGGTCCATGATCTGGAGCAGCGTGAGGTCCGTGCTGATCGACGAATCAAACGCCGTCCACAGCGCCGGGATCTGCGGCAGTAGGTTGGTGGAGAGCACCTGGTCGCGCAGCCCCCAAAGGAACTGGCGTTGGCGCTCGGCGCGGCCGATATCGCTCTCGCGCAGCCGCAGCCGCACAAACCAATAGGCCGTCTCCCCGTCCAGATGCACCGGCCCGGCAGGCAGCGTAAAGTACTCCCAGCTGTTGGTGTCCAGGTTGAGGATCGGCTCGTAGAACGGGCAATCGAGCTGCACCGTCACGCCGCCCACGGCGTCGACAATGTCCTTGAAGCCAGTCATCTCAAACCGCACCCAATGCGTCGTGCTGATGCCCAGCGTCTGGCTGATCACCGCCGAGACCAGCCCCGGCCCGCCCCCCTCCACGCGCGTGATACGCTCGCCGATGTAATCCACCTGGTTGATCCGCCCATATCCGTAATTAGGGATCTCTAAATAGAGATCGCGCGGGATGCTGAGCACCGCAGCACGCTGGCGCGGCCGGTCCAACCCCACTACCATGATCGTGTCGGTGCGCCAGGTCTCGTCGACCGGACGCCGGTCCGTGCCCAGGATCAGGTAGTTTTCCGTCTCGCTCCAGACAAACGCCGGACCGGTCGGTTCCGCCGCCACCAGATCGCTCGGCGGCGGGCCTTCGGGCACAGGCACCATGGGCGGATAGGAATGCGGGCCAAAAGGCGGCGCCGGCACAGGGCCATCCGGCCTCTGCACAATCGTATCCGGCTCAGGGGTCGGCAGCCCAACAAAGACCTTCTGCCGGCATCCCCCCAACACCGCCACACTCGCCACCAGGATCAACAGATAAAAGCGCTTCAGAACTGTGTGCAATGAATCCAACTCAGCGTGACTAGGTTCCATACTCGCTACCTCGACTGCCGCACACGCTCGGCCCCCGCGGATGAGCGGCATCAGCCACAGCCGCGCATCCGCGCGGCATCAGCCACAGACCGGGCGTGCGCGGCGCAGGGCCGCATAGAGTTGAGCGGAGATCGGATAATGCCAGCGATGCCCCTCCCAAAACTCATCCAACTTCCGATGACCGGCGTTCTCGTAGGTATAGGCCTGATACACCATTTCCAGCTTGTCGGCGTCGCGCACCAGGCGCGCCTCCGGCGATGCGCCGCGGTCATAGTCGCGCCACAGCGCCAGATAGCTCTCCGCATCGGCGTCTGCGCCCAGCAGGTCGCCGAGCGCGCGTTCCTCCGCGGCACGCTTGGCCTCTTTGCCCAGAAGCGCCGTCGCACGGCGGGGCAGGTCGGTCAACACTGCTTCAGCCAGATCATGCACCAAGGCGATTTGGGCCACGCGCCCCACGTCGAGCGGGCGATCCAGCCCCTGTTCAGGCGCCGCGCGGTTGACCTCATGCGCCAGGGCCAGCGCCAGCAGCGCCACCGCCCAGGTGTGCTCCGCCACCGATTCAGGCTGCGTCACCCCGGCCATCAGCCAGCCGCTGCGCGGCAGCCGCTTCAAGACCCATGCCCACAGTAGCCCCAACGCCTGGTTGCCGATGCGCACGACGGTATAGTCGTCGCGCCCGCCAAAAGGACACAGCGCCGTCTGCACCCCGTCTGCCGCCGCCAGCGCCAGCCAGGTGCGCCCATTGGCCCTGCCATAGACACCCTCATCGGCCCCACGGCTGCCCAACAGCGCCAGCGCCAGGTCAGCGCCCGCCGCCTGGCGCAGCGCGGTCGCCGCCGCCGCGGCGTGTGCCTCGTCGATCGCCTCGCTGTCCATCGCCAAGACGGCGCGCACAGAGGCGGGCAGTTCAGCATCTTCGGCGCGCCACGCCGCCACCACCGGCGCATGGGTCGCCGTCGCCGCGCCCAGCCGCTGCGCCACGCTGCCGCCGGTATTGGTCTCCACCAAGGCCAACATGGACTCGCGCTCCGCCAGCAGCCGCGCGATCAGCGCCTCAAACGGCTCGTCCGGCGTGGCGCTGTAGATAAACTCCCCGATCCGCGCCCGGATCGTCGCCTCGATCTCGTCAAGCAGACGCTCGGCTTCGGCGGCGCTGCCCCCACGCGCGGCGATCCGCACATCACACTGCGCCGTGTGCGCCGCCAGCCCCACCGTGGGGTTGGCGCTGTCCATCAGGTCGCGCAGCCGGTCGTCGATCGCGCTCTCGCCGATGCCCACGGTGCGCAGGATGCGGCGGCGGATGATGCCCGTATGGCCCGCCCGCTGGCGCAGATAGGGCAGCACTGTCTCGGTCATGAGATGCTTCATCTCGCGCGGCACGCCGGGCAGCGCGATGATCGTGCCCCGGTCCATCTCGACAATGAAACCGGGCGCGGTCCCCACCGGGTTTTCGATCAGCGTGGCGCCTTCGGGGATCATCACCTGCTGCAGGTTGTTCTGGGTCATCTGCACGCCAAAACGGGCGAAGCGCGCCTTCAGGGTCTCCAAGGCGGCCTCGTGCAGCTTGAGCGCGCGGCCAGTGGCCGCTGCGATCGCATCGCGCGTGATGTCGTCGGCAGTGGGTCCTAACCCGCCGCTGACTAGGATCACATCGCTGCGCCGCAGCCCCAATTCAAGCACCTCGCGCACACGCCCGAGGTTGTCGCCGACTGTAGATTTGTAATAAAGATTGATCCCCGCCTCACGCAATTGCTGCGCCATCCAGGCAGCATTGGTGTCGACGATGTCACCCAACAGAATTTCCGTGCCGGTGGTAACGATCTCGGCACGGAGGCCCGGCGCGTCCACCGGGCCTGATACGCTGTTGTCCATACCCCTCCTGCACCGGCACTACAGCATCAACGCCACCTGGGCGCGCAGCGACTTAACCCGATCCGCCACCTCGCCGCGCCCCGCCTCGCGCATCTCCGTCTCAATCGGTCGCAGCGCGTCGACAAACTCCTTGGTCAGCAGCGACCGGTTGTCCTTCAATAGTTGACGCACAGCCGCCTCATCCGGTGCGTTCAACAGATCGTTGAGTAAGCGCAGATCCTGCGGCATCTGTTCCTGCAAGATCGCCAAGGCCAGGTCATAGATCTGGCGCAGCCGCCGCGCCGCGGCCGTGGCTTTGCTGCGCTCGGCTTGCTGGGCATTCGCCGCCAGCAGCGACAGGAACGTTTCGTCCACTTCCTCCAGATGCTCGCGCAGCACCGCAGCCGGGTCGGTCGCCTGCAAGACCTCCTGGAGCAGTGCCTGGGCCTGCTGGGCCAGCGCCTGCTGCGCCTGGCGCTGGCGTGCCGTCACCTGCTCCTGCATCTCCAGCAGAAAGGCACGCAACTCTTCCAGCGGCTTGGCCTCTTCCGGCGTCTGCGCCCTGCCGATGCGCTCGCTCAGCGCCATCAGGAACTGATAATCGACCAAGGCGGCCACCGCCACCGCCAACGTCCCCACGATCTGGCGTCCCTCTTCGCCGCGCCACGCCTCGATCACCAGGTCGAGGATATCATCGCGCGACGATTGCGGCGTGATCTTGCCCAACAGCGCACGGATCTTCTCCTGCTGCTGTTTGAGAACCTTGCCGGCTTCGGTCTTGTCCAAGAGCTGGTCGCGCAGCGTCATCAGCAGGTGCAGTTCATCCGTCTGGCCCTGGCTGCGCGCCGCCAAAATGATCTGGTCCAGCAGCGCAAAGAAATCGCGGTCGACCAGGCCGGCGCTGCGGCCCAAGGCAATCTCCAAGGCCTTCTCGTCGTTGGCCAGCGACAGCAGATTTTGCAGCAGCATCGTCTGCTCACGCTGGCGGCGCAGCATCTCCGGCGTCACCCCCTCGAACTCCCACAGCTTCTCCATAAAACGCTGCCAGTCCACAAACTGCTGTGGCTGGAGCATATAGCCGCGGCGCGACTCGGC
>QEUY01000172.1 GCA_003577365.1 Chloroflexota bacterium
GATGACCAGCACCTTGGTTGAGCTTTTCCGCCATAACCTGTGGGCCAACCTGCGCCTGATCGATGCCTGCCGTGGTCTCTCCGATGCGCAGTTGGACGCAGCCCCTGCCGGCGGTGTCTTTGGCGCCGTACGCGCCACGCTCAGGCATATTGTGGTCAACGAGGAACGCTATCTGAAATCGCTCTTGGGCCAGCCGCTGGATGGCTCCAGCGGGCCGCCGGCCGCGATCCCCAGCCTCGACGAGCTGCGCGCCCGCAGCCAGCAAAGCGGTGAAGGCTTGGTGGCCGCGGCGGAAAAGCTGCCCGACGGCCATGTGCTGCAAGGGATTTGGGATGGGCATCCATATACGATGCCCGCCGCGCTGCTGTTTATCCAGGCACTTAATCACGCCACCGAACACCGCGCCCAGATCGCCGCCGTCCTCACCCAAATCGGCATCCAGCCACCGGCGATGGACGGCTGGACCTTTGAGGAAAGCGGCATGTTGGCATAGAGACTCACCGCAAAGGCCAGAGCAGAGGAGAAAGCAAGGGTTAGGATAGCAACCGTGACCTACTCGGCCTGGCATTCTAATATATCGCGACAAGCAAAGTGACCGGCGCTTACGATGTGCTGGTCACTTTGCTTTCTCTCTTCTTCTGAGCTTTGCGTGCTTTGCAGATTTACGGTGAACCTCTGCCCCCACTCCCTGCTCCCTAATTCTTATACCCGTCGGGGATATAGGGGCAGAGCGGGTCGCTGCCCAGCGGGTTGCCGGTCGCGGCATAGGCGCGGGCGCGTGAGCCGCCGCAGATGCGCCGGAAGCCACAGACGCCGCACTTCCCCTCCAGTTGATCGGCGTCGCGCAGCCCCACAAACAGCGGGTGATGCCGGTAGATCTCCACCAGCGAATCGCCGCGGCGGATGTTGCCCGCGGCCAGCGGCAAAAAACCGCTGGGATAGATCTCGCCCACATGCGAGACAAAGACAATGCCGTTGCCGTCACGGATGCCAAAGCCGCGGCCCATCGGGCTGGCGCTAATCGCTTCCGGCGTGGCGCGCCGCGCCAGCTTGGTAAAGCCGATGCGCCGGTAGTGATGCGCCTCGGTGGTCTTGATGGCAAAGGGGGTGGCCGGGTCTACGGTGCGCTGCCAGATCCAGTTGAGCACCCGCTCGCTCTTGGCGGGCGTCACCTCCGCCAGCCCCTGCCCGCGGCCCGTCGAGATCAGAAAGAAGAGCGCCCAACGCGTGATGCCCAGCTCACGCACCACCTCATAGATGGCGGGCAGTTCGTCGGCGCTGTCCGCTGTCACCATCGTGTTGATCTGCAGCGGGATACCGCGCGCCACCACGGCGCGCGCCCCGTCCAGCGTCCACGCATAGGAGCCGTCCACCCCGCGGAACGTATCGTGGCTTTGCGCCGTCGCACCGTCCAGGCTGAGCGCCAGGCTGGCGGTACCCGCAGCCTGGAAGCCGTCCACGACCTCCGGCGTCAGCCGCGCCGTGCCTGCGGGCGTGGCGGACATCGAAAGCCCCAGCTCGCGGCCATAGGCGATCAGGTCAAAGAGGTCGGGGCGCTGCAGCGGGTCGCCGCCGGTGATGACGACTTGCGGCAGGCGCGGCCCGCCGAACTCGACGATCTGGCGCAGCAGCGCCTTGCCCTCGTCGGTGCTAAACTCCAGCCGGCTGCGGCGCGTGATCGCCTCGGCGCGACAGTGGATACAGGCCAGGTCACAGGCGCGCGTGATCTCCCAATAGATCAACTGCGGCGCGCGAGCAAAGACCCACCGCCGCCCATCGCTTTGCTCCAATGCTGCCAGCCGGGCAAGTACCTCGTCGTGCGCCATGCGATCCGCTCCTTGTCTGCGCGCCATTTTCGATGCGGCTTCCCCGCGCCGCCAGCATCGCGCATCTGCCCTGTATGCGCTGCGACCAAAGTCTCACGCGCGGCGGTACGCCCACGTCGTCGCGGCCACAAAGACCAGGCTGGGCAGCCCCACCCAGAAGAGATAGCCCTGCGGCCAGAACGCGCCCCAATAGCCGCCGATGCCTTGGATCACCAGCAGGTTGATCAGCAGCAGCATCAGCGCCGGCACGCCGAACCCCAGCGTGGCGGTCTGCCTGGGTGTTTTCGGCCCTGGCCCAATATGGGAAAGCGCATAGACCGCCCACCCTGTGACCACCCCGACCAAGGCTGCGATCGCGCCGAGCAGGAGCGTGGTGATCAAGCAGGGCCAGAGCAGGCCGAAACCGTTGGCCGCCAGCGTGGGGAGTAGCCCCTCATCGAGCGAAAGCACGGACAGGATTTGCAGCGACGACCGCACGCCGATCGCAAGCGTCGCCAGCGCGCCATAGAGCAGCGCGCTCAGAAATCCGGTCTGCGCGCCGCGGCGCATCATGCGCCCCAAAGCGAAGTCCGGTGAAACAGGAGGTAGCGTCGCGCTCATTGCCTCGTTCATTGCCTCGCCTCCGCCCGTTGCTTGATCCCCATCATCATGCCCGCTTCCATCACAAAATGGGCCGGTTCAAACCAGGCATAGTAGAACAACCGGCCCATCCAGCCCGGCCCCAGCGGAAACGGATAACGCACGATCAGCCGTGAGGTATTTTCACTTGCCGGCTCCACGATCCAGGTCCATCCTTCGGCGACCAAGACGTGCCCCGGTTCGACAAAGTCCACCGTCGTATAGGTCCCTGCCGGGCCGCTGCCCATAAAGGAAACGCGGTCGCCCACCTGCAGCGCATCAGACTCTGCCGGGATTTGCTCGCCGTTGTGCATATCGGCGAGAAACAGATTTTCCAGCCAATCATAGCTGTAGAAACCGCCGCGCTCCTGGCCCAGATGCGCCACCCACGGCCACACGTCCGCAGCCGGGGCGTCGATCATAATGGCGCGCGTCGAGACTTTCGCTTCGGGCACGATCCAGGGGTCGCCGGGCAGCGGCATGGCGATCTCCTGGTCGGTCGCGCCCCAACGCAAATGCCAGGGCCGCACCCAACCGATGTAAACCGCCGCCAACAAAAGCAGCAGGCCGAGCGCGCCGATCCAAACGGGCCGCCCCATGCGTCGCTGCGCTAGGGTGCGACGCGCCTCACGAGGGGGAATAGTCGCGTGTGCAAGCCTTGTCATCGGTTTTTTCCCTCCATAAACGTCCATCACAGCGGGCTGCGGCCCCGCGCCAACACACCCTGTTTGGTCGGAAAAGGAGACAGCAAGATAGGCCAAGGTTGGCTATATAATACAGATAGAGAGGGAAACGTAATAGGGAAAGGTGTCGCTCGTCGTGCAGGATATTTGTCATGTGACAAGGCGGCCTCAATCGCCGAAAGGGAATCCCCATGAACCACGCACAGAGCCTGACGATTGTCCAAGTGAACGACAGCCACAGCTATCTGGAACCGCACCCGGAACTATTCTGGGGCGCGCATGGCGCGGACTATCGCATCGCCGGCGGCTATGCCCGCCTCGCCACCGTGATCAACCAAATCCGCCAAGACCGGCCCGGCGGCGTGCTGGTGCTGGACGGCGGCGACACCTTCCATGGAACCTATCCCGCCGTCCACAGCCGCGGCGAGGCGCTGCTGCCTGTGCTCAATGCCATCGGCTTTGACGCCATGAGCGCCCATTGGGAGTTTGCCTATGGGCCGGCACACTTTCGACGGCTGGCTGCGCGCCTAGACTATCCTGTCCTGGCGCTGAACTGCTACGCCGAACAGAGCGGTAAACGGGTCTTCGATCCCTATCAGGTTGTGGAGCGGGGCGGCTTGCGCGTGGGGATCATTGGCCTGGTCTCCAACATCGTCGACAAAAACATGCCGCCTGCCTTCAGCCAAGGCGTGTACTTCACCTTGGGTCGCGAGGAACTGCCGGAGTGCATCGCCGCGCTGCGCGGCCAGGAACGCGTCGACCTGGTGGTCGTGCTTTCCCATCTGGGCTTTCCCCAGGACATGCAGATGGCCGCCGACGTGCCCGGCATCGACGTCATCGCGAGCAGCCACACCCATAACCGGCTCACCCGGCCCGCCTATGTCGGCCACACGCTCATCATCCAATCCGGCTGTCATGGCTCGTTTGTGGGCCGCCTCGACCTGTCGATCCGAGACAGGGTGGTCGTGGGCTATCGCCACCGGCTGATCACCGTAGACGAAGGCATCGCGCCCGAACCGGCCATGCAGGCCCGGATCGACGAGATCCTAGCGCCCCACCGCGCCATGCTCGACGAGGTGGTGGGCGAAACCGCTACGGCGCTCAACCGCAACACGGTGTTGGAAGCCACCATGGACAACCTGCTGCTGCAAAGCCTGCTCCACGCCACGCAGACCCCGTTGGCGTTCTCCAACGGCTGGCGCTATGGCGCGCCGCTGCCGTGCGGCCCGGTGCGCGTCAACGATCTGTGGAACATCATCCCGGTGAACCCGCCCGTCTCACTCGTCGACTTGACCGGCGAGGAACTGTGCATGATGCTGGAGGAAAATCTGGAGAACACCTTTGCCCGCAACCCCTATGACCAGATGGGGGGCTATGTCAAACGCGCCCTCGGGCTGACACTCTATGCGAAGATAGAGAATCCCAAAGGCAAACGCATCCAGGCGCTCTTTGTACAGGGGGAACCGGTACAGCCCAACCGCATCTACCCCGCCACGTTTGTCACCGACCAGGGTGTGCCTACCCAATATGGCAGCAACCGGCGCGATCTGGAGTTGCACGCCGTCGACGCCCTGCGCGCCTATTTCGCCGCGCAGTCTGGCCCGGTCGAAGCTGAGCTGCGCGGCACAGTGGTCGTCGTCTAGGCGGTCTACGCGGCAAACTGGGGAGTAGCGGCAGCCTAACGAGCGCGCCGGCTCTGACGCCGCAGCGCATCGTTCAGCCGCCGGTGCTCCGGATAGCGTTCGCGCAAGCTCTCCCACTTGCCGTCGCTCATCTCTTGCAGCGCCTCGGCCAGCCCCGGCATCTCGTCGACGCTGTCGTGGCGGTCGAGGAATGCCACAAAGCGCCGCTTGCCCCGCCACCCTAGCAGCCGCCGAGTCCACCCGGCAAAAAGCATGCCCAACGCCGAGCCGGAGACCACATCGGCGGGATAGTGATCGCCCAGATAGATGCGCGAAAAGGCGACCAAGCTCGCCAGCGTGTAGAACAGCCCGCGCCCGCGCGGCAGATAGCGGCTGAACAGCCAGGCCCCGGCAAAGGCCGCGGCCGAATGGCCCGACGGAAATGACCAAGACCCCGGCTTCTTGCCGATCACAATCGCCTGGATGATGCTGATAAACGGGCGTCGCCGCCGGAAATAGCGTTTGATCGGGTGTTCCACCAGGCTGGTTGCCACAGCCAGCGGCACGACCGAGCCGCGGATCAGCCGCCAGCCCAGCCGCGGCCGCCACAGCGCCACCAGCCCCATCAGCACATACCAAGCTGTGCCGCCGGTGAAGACAAAGGTGATCGTATAGAAAAAGCGGTTGAGCAGCGGCGTATGCGGCAGGTGGTTGACCGCCAGGAAAAGCCGCGCATCGAGCGCGTCATAGGGCTTGAGCCGTTTGAGCACAGCCCGCTGCAGATAGGATCGCTGCGGTTCGGCCACGGGCGGCGCGCCCTGCTGCTCCGGGTTGAGCACCTCCTGCGCCGCCTCGGCCACGGCCTCGCGCGTCGGCTGGTCGGGGGTCGTCAGCACGCGCGCTGTCTCCTCCAACACCGCTTCAGCCTCCTGCTCGGCGGGGGCAGCGGCGCGCGCCGCTTCGACCTGCTGTGCGGCCTCGGCTGGGCTGGCGGCGGGCGGCTGCGTCTGGGCGACCTCCTTGGCGGGCAGTTCGCCGCCATGCGCCGCGATCGATTCGACAAGGGCATCGGCCTTTTCCTGACAGTCAATCGTCGCCAGCGCCGCCTGCAGCGCATCGCGCACCGGCTCAACCGCTGCCTTTTGCCCCTCGCTGGGCATGGCCCAAGGCGCGACCGGCGTATCGCCCAGCTTCTGCTCGGGCGGGGAAGGGGATGGGTGTTGCTGTTGAACGGGGGGTTCAGCCATGGCATAGCCTCCTTGTGAACGCACTTTCTGCGCCCCAAGGTTACGTTAGATCGGCCATGCCTTCTGCAATCTGGATCGCTGCCTCCCACCCGCTGCCGTGATCCTCGACGCTCCACCAGGCCGAAAGCACGGCCTGCGCCAGCGCCCAGCCGGCGATGCGCTGCGGCTCCAGATCGAGCATCTCGGCCAAGATCGCCACGCGCCGCGCCTGGATGCGGCGCAGGTCGGGCCAGGTCTCCACGCCCGGCGGGTTGCGCAGCAGCGCGCCCGTCTCGTAGGCCGGTTCACCGGCCAGCCCCTTGGGGTCAAGCGCCAGCCAGGGTGCACGCTGCGCCGCCAGGATATTTTCGTGATGCAGATCGCCATGCAGCAGCCGCGGCGGCGCGCTGGAAGCCAGCAGGTCGCGGAACAGCCCCTCGGCCCGGTCGACCAGCGCCGCGGGCAGCGGCCCCGTGCCGCCGTCGAAGCGGGCGCGCAGCCGCTCCAACCCTGCGGCCCAGCGCGCCGTGGTGGGGAAGGGATGGTCGGGCGGCAGCGGGCGCCACAGGGCCTGCATCACCTCGGCGGCGATGCGCGTCGCCTGGTCGTCGTCGGGCAGGTCGCGCAGCGGCGTGCCGGGCAGCAGCCGTTCCAGCAGCAGGATCCCCTGCGCCTCGTCGGCCTCTAACAACTGCACCGCGCCCCGGCCTGCATAGAGCCGCAGTGCGGCGATCTCGCAGGTCAGTTCAGGGTTGGGCACGCCCAGCTTGAGCACGACCGAACGACCGTCGCCCGTAAACGCGGGCGCGGCATAGTTATAGGAGAGCGCAAAGGGCGGCAGCACGGTCAAGCCCCAGCGCCGCGCGCAGCCGTCGATCAGCCCCGGCAGCGCCGCCAGCCAGGCCGCGCCGCGTGCGCCGTGGACGTCGTGAACGGTCTGCACAAATGCATCAGGCAGTAATTGATCAGGCAGGGGGTGCATGGTCATTCCAGCCAAAATGGGCGGCGACCTCGTCCGCTCCCTGGGCGATGGTGCGGCTACCGTCCACTTCCATCACGCGCAGCCCGCGCGCCCGCACCTCGCCCGCCACCCAGCGCGCAAAGGCCACGTCGCGATCCATCCAGTTGCGCAGCGCGGCGTCCGGGTCGGCGCACTGCTGCAAGATGCCCTGCACCCAGGCCCCGCGCTGCGGATAGCGCCGCCGCTGGAATGCCTCTGTAGGCACGACCCACAGCCCATGGCGCGGGCAGCACATCCGGCGGCTGCATCCACAGCTCATCCCACGCGGTGTTGTGCCATTTATAGAGCAGCGGGTGGCGCGCGGGGGTGAGATGCGGCACATATTGGCGCAATGACGCATCGACAGAGTAGACACGCAGATCATAGCGTTCGGCCAGCAGCGCCGCCATGCTGCTCTTGCCCGAACAGGGCGACCCGCCCATCCAATAAGTGTTCATCCGGCTGACGCCCATCCGCTCCATGCCCGCCCATTCTGTGCAATACTACTGGTCAAAACGCAGGATGATATCCTCGGCGGTCTCGATGGGCCGTTCCTCCGGCACAAAATGGCCGGTAAAGGCATAGACCTTGAGCACGGCATCGGGCAGCGCGGTGCGGATACGTTCGCCCACGGCCACGGCATAATACGGGTCCTCATCGCCCCAGATCACCAGCGCCGAACAATGGATGTGCGGCAGCGCCGCCTCCATCTCGGCATAGCGCAGCCGCCGCTGCGCCAGGCTGCGCCGGAAGGCGCGCCGCGTCTGGCGCAGGCCGCTCGCAGCGCGGTGACGGCGAAAGTCGCGCCAGGGCAGATCCTCCTTGTCGCGCACGGCGCTTTCATAGATCAACCGCAGCCCAAGCCCATTGCCCGCCATCCCCCAAGCGACCAGATGGCCCAGCCCTGGAACCCCAACCATGCGCAGCGCCCAGGGCAGGCGGCTGTCGGCAAAGAGATTGGACGCCGCCAGCACCAGCCCGTGCAGGGTCAACTCTGGATAAAGCCGCATCAAGGTCAGCGCCAGCGCCCCGCCGAAATCGTGGCCGCCCAGATAGAGATGGGTGATGCGCAGGTGAGCTAGAAGCTGGCGCACCGCCTGGGCCTGGTCTTCCAGATCATCGCCGGCGGCAGGGGCGTCCGATGCGCCAAAGCCCATCAGGTCGGGGATGATCACGCGAAAGCGGGTGGTCAGCCGCGAGCCGACGCTCAGCCAGGTGTAGGCCGAACCGGGGACGCCGTGCAGGAGCAGGAGCGGGCTGCCGTCTCCGCCCATCAAAAAACTCATGCCGCCGACCTTGCGACGATGCAGCCGTTCCTCCATCGGGTTCTCCAGCGTGTGGGTTCTGTGGCGCTGTCGGATGAACGATTGGCCCATTCTACCATAGGAGTGCGCCTGTCTGCCCTCTGGGATCAGCTTCTCGGCCAAACACCACCGTTCCAGCCCGGTTCACCGGGCGTTACCCTTTAGCCAGATCCTTTAGGACCTGGTGGCGTGGCCCCAACCGGCAATGCAACCTAGCCAGCCGGCCAGTTGACACGACCCCGCGTACCGATTATTCTTTATCTGAATATTCGTTCAGATATTCAGATAGAGGCGCTCATGCCCAGCCAACATCCGATCCGCCAGGCTAACGGCGGCTTGCCCGACGACCTTTTGGTCGACGTGGTGGAGATTTTCAAAGCCCTGAGCGACCCGACGCGCGCCCAACTGGTCTATGTGCTGACAGGGGGTGAGCACAGCGTCAACCAACTGGCGCAGGTGGTCGCGGTCAGCGCGTCGGCGGTCTCGCATCATCTCGCCAAACTGCGTGCTCTGCGGCTGGTGCGCACGCGGCGCGCCGGAACCCAGATCTTCTATTCCATCGACGATGCGCATGTCGGCGCGCTCTTTCGCGAAGCCCTCTACCATCTGGACCATGTCCGCCAAAACTTGCCCGACCATCCCTATTTTGAACC
>QEUY01000173.1 GCA_003577365.1 Chloroflexota bacterium
ACTGATGAAGTACATCTGCAAGCACGGCTTTGAACACCATGTCAGCATGAACGGCTCGCACACCGCGGCCGTGCTGGACGAAGCGTTTACCACTTATTTTGGGTGGGATGTTTATCACCATCAAGCAGCAGAATAAGGGAGAAAGTAAGCAGCCGTGACCAGATCTGTTGACCAATCTGTCGAACGTTGGGATATTTTCGAAGTTGTGCTGAACGGCCCGCGCGAGGGCAACCCCTTTGTCGATGTACAGGTCGGCGCGACCTTCCGCCACAAGCACCGCGCGATTGCCGTGGACGGGTTCTACGACGGCGACGGCATCTATCGCGTGCGCTTCATGCCCGACACCGTGGGCGAATGGCAGTACACGACCATCAGCAATGTCGCCGAGTTGGACGGGCAGAGCGGCAGCTTTACCTGTATTGCGCCCGGCCCTGGCAACCACGGCCCGGTGCATGTCTATAACACCTTTCATTTTACCTATGCGGATGGCACACCCTATATTTCAGTCGGGACGACCTGCTATGCCTGGGTGCACCAGACCGAGCAGCTCCAGCAGCAGACGCTAGCCACACTCCAAAACGCGCCCTTCAACAAGATGCGCATGTGTGTCTTCCCCAAGCACTATCCCTATAACCAGAACGAGCCTGCCCTGCATCCCTATCTGGAGGGCGCGGAGGGGGCGCGTGACTTCAACCGGCCCAACCCGGCCTTCTTCCGTCATTTCGAACGGTGCGTGCTGGACCTGCAGCGGTTGGGGATCGAGGCCGATATTATCCTCTTCCACCCCTACGACCGTTGGGGCTATGCGACCATGACCCCGGACGAGAACCGCCGCTATCTGCGCTATCTGGTGGCGCGGCTGGCCGCCTATCGCAACATCTGGTGGTCGATGGCGAATGAGTATGACTTTATGCTCAAGACCATCCCCCTGGAGTTGTGGGATGAACTCTTCCAGACCGTCCAGCAGCGCGACCCCTACGAACATCCCCGCTCGATCCACCAGGCGCACCTAGACTATGACTATACCAAGCCCTGGGTGACCCACGCATCGGTGCAAAAGTGGGATGTGATCCGCTCCAAAGCCTGGCGCAGCCAATATCAAAAACCGCTGGTCAACGACGAACCCGAATATGAAGGCAACATCCCGTATATTTGGGGCAACATCTCGGCCCGCGAACTGGTGCACCGCTTCTGGGTCATGTTTGCCGATGGAACCTATGGCGGTCACGGCGAAACCTATCTGCACCCGGAAGATATTCTGTGGTGGTCCAAAGGCGGGGTGCTGCACGGCGAAAGCCCGGCGCGCATCGCCTTCCTGCGCCGCATCTTGGAAGAGGCGCCTGCCGGCGGGCTGACCCCGATGGAGGACGCCTGGTTCTGGCCGCGCATCTCCGGCAGCAGCAACGGCAACTACCGGCTGATCTATTTTGGCGCACATCAGCCCAAACAATGGTCGGAAGGGCTGCCCACCGAGGGCCGCTATCATGTAGACGTCATCGACACCTGGGAGATGACCATCACCCCCCTGGCAGGGACATACGAGGGCAAGACCACCCTCACCCTACCCGGCAAGCCCCACCTGGCGCTTCGTATACGGCCCGCCGAATGATCGCAACCTTGTTTGCCCCATATAGCAATATGCTCCCGCGAAGAGGCGAAGGCCCTCCCATCCCCCTCGATTCGCCGGAAGCGCACAATTCCTAAATCCGCAGATCTCCCCAGCGCACAGCCGCCGCAAAAGTGATGAAGTCTTTCTTCATTTTCACTTCATGGCGGCTTCATCTTCATCGTCTATACTGAAGCTGCTCCGAGAAGTTTTCAGTATCCACGAATCACGACACAGCGACCTCACAAGGCCGCCAATGGTCTGGCCGGATGGGCTGCCGTCGGGTTCAGCTTGCCTCTGCGTTCTGCTATCTTCTCGCTACCGGTAAGGAGATTTGCACCCGATGATTCACAGCAACGGACCTCTCGCCAATACCCAATCCCCCGAAGCGTCGACAGCTACGACACCCGTGTTAGTCGCCGAAGGCTTGCGCAAGTTCTATGGACCCAGAGAGGCGCTGCGTGGGCTGACCTTCTCATTGCAGACCGGCCGCATCCTGGGCTTTCTCGGCCCCAATGGCGCCGGCAAAACCACCGCCATTCGCATCCTGACGACCATCATGGAACCCTCGGCGGGTCACTTTTCCGTGGACGGCATCTCGTCGCAGCATCCAGAGCAGATCCGCCGCCGCATCGGCGTCCTGCCGGAAAACCTTGGCTTCCCCAAGCAGATCACCGGTCTCGAATACCTGACCTTCTTTGGCCAGCTCTACGGGCAATCGCGCGCCGATGCCCGAGCGCATGCCCTGACCCTGCTCGAAGCTGTGGGCCTTCAGCAGCGCGCCAAATCGCTGATCGGCACCTTCAGCCACGGTATGCGACAAAGGCTGGGCATCGCCCGCGCCCTTGTCAACGACCCGGTTGTGGTCTTCCTCGACGAACCAACCTTGGGGCTAGACCCGCGCGGGCAGCGCGAGCTGCTCTCGCTCGTGCGGCGCATCGCGCGCGAACGCAACGCCGGGGTCGTTTTGTGCAGCCACGCCTTGGCCGAAATCGAAAGCGTGTGCGATGACGTCGTCATCCTCAGCGCCGGCCAGGTCGTCGCAGCAGGGTCCGTGACCGAGGTGATCGGGCGAGCGCAGCAGGCGGACGTGCAGCACAACGGGGTGCGCGTTTGGGTTCCGGCCGCGTCTCTGGCCGCAGCCCAACAACGGCTCGAGGCGCTGCCACATGTCATGGAGACAGCCCCCGTCGAGGGTATGGAGGGCTGGCTGCGCATCGAGCTTGTGGACATGGCCAGCCCCGCAACCAACGGCAGGGCGACGAACGGGGACGCGGGAGTAGACCCCCGACTCACCAACCAGATGCTGGGGGCCTTGATCGACGCCGGAATACCGATCCTCGCCTTCCAGACCGAAGGCGGCAGACTCCAGGATGCCTTTTTACGTCTCACCGAGGAGGTCATTCGATGAGTGAACTAACCGCGCGCCTAAGCGACAAACGCAAGGTAGACGAGCGCCGGCTGGCCGCCTCGCGCCCGGCGATGCCCGCCTGGCGGGTCATGCTGGCGCGCGAACTGCATGAACTGTGGATCGGCGGCAGAGCGCCCACCTTCCTCTTCCTCTTCAGCATCCTGCTGGCAATCGAAACCTATGTCTTTGCCGCCAACAGCGAGCTAAGCCTGATGCCCCCCAAAGAGATGGTCTACGAAACCCTCAAAGCGGCCATCTCCGCCAGTCTCTTTATCATGCTCATCATCGGGGCCGACAGCCTCAGCGGCGAGCGGGAACGCGCCACCCTGGAAGCAGTGCTCCTCACACCGGCGAGCCGCCGGCAGATCGTCGTGGGCAAGTTTCTCGCCGCCCTTACATTCTGGCCCGTTGCGCTTGCCGTCGCCCTTCCCTATATGCATGTACTGGCGCAGGGCGATGAGGTCTTCGGCCAAGCCGTGGCCTGGGGTGCGCTCTTGGGGAGCATCCTCGCCCCGGCCTTTGTCGGTTTGGGCATGTTTGTCAGCTTCTGGTGCAACTCCAACAAGACCAGCCTCTTCGTCAGCCTCGGCATTTACCTCCTGTTCCTGCTTCCTGTACAATTACCTGGACGGGCGCAGACGGGCGCGGCGGGCCAATTTCTGCAGTGGATCAACCCAATCGCCGCCGAATATCACTTTCTGTCCAAACTTCTGGTCAACAACCGCACCCTGGCGGAATGGTGGACCTGGCTGCTGTCGCCGGTCGTGCTGACCGTCGTCGTGGTGAGTTTGCTCTTTCTCTATGCAGCCCCAGGCCTGCGCCTGGAGGGGGGCCGGACCAACCACTTCCTGCGCAAGTGGCGCCGCGCCGCGCCGTTACTGCTGATCGCCGGCTGTCTGCTTGGCCTCAACGCCTCCCCAGCGATGGCGCAAAGCGCCCCCACCGCCACCCCCTTGCAGGTATCGGTCAGCATGGATTACGCTGTAGTCAAGACAGGCGACTCGATCTTTTTCGATACGGTCATCAGCAATCACGATACCCAGCCGTCTCCCCCTGTGATCGTGGCGATGAATATCATCAACCTGGATAAGGAAGGAGATGTCGTCGATCCAGAGGACTGGTCGCCCGAACGCACCCAATATATCACGCAGCTCGCGCCCGATGAGTCCGGCACGCTCTCATGGAGGGTCAACGCGATCTTGGACGGCGATTACATCGTCTACATGGTCGCCATGCCTGAACCCGCCAGCCAAGAGACCACCAGCCAAGCGGTGGCCAGTACGGGCATCCACCTGACCGTGATGCCTTTTACCAAGCTCAACCCTGGCGGCATCCTCCCCTACACCTTGGGCGCGCCGTTCGTCTTGGGCATGGGGCTGCTCTTTCTGCAGCGGATGCGGCGCAGGGGCATCGACGTCGGCGGTTGAACCGGCAGTTGAGCCGGCAGTTCTTGCCAGAGATCGAAGTCTGCCCTGGCACTTCCTGAACGGCACGGCTCTTTTCAACCAGGAGATGTCAGGTGATCTATGTCCGGGCTTTACACCAAACGGAGGAGGCCGAACTCCGGCGCATGACCCGCCAGGAGGTCGGGCGCGTCAGCCAACGAGCACAGATGATCCTGTTGTCGGCCCAGCGACACACGATCCCGGAAATCGCCACGATCTTCGCCGTGAGCCGCGCTACCGTGCGCTATTGGATCGAACGCTTTGAAGCGCACGGACCCGCGGGCCTCTACGACCGGCAGCGCGGCGGGCGGCCACGCAAGCTCAACAGCACAAGCGCGGTCGGCGCGGTCATCATCTGAGAATGGGGTTGGCGTTTGAGAGTGGGAATGGCGTTATGCACGTCTTAATCGTCGAGGATCAGCTCAACGTCTCTACCTATATTAAGCGCGCCCTTGAGGAACAGGGCTACGCTGTGGATGTGGCGCACACAGGGCAAGAAGCGCTCGACTGGGCGGATGTTGTGCCGTACGATCTGATTGTGCTGGACATCATGCTGCCCGAGATCAACGGGATCACGGTCTGCCGGCGTCTGCGCAGCCAGGGAAATCAGGCGGCCATCCTGATGCTGACGGCCCGCGACACCGTGGACGACCGCGTCACCGGGCTGGATGCGGGCGCCGACGACTACCTCGTCAAACCGTTCGACCTGAAAGAACTGCTGGCACGCCTGCGGGCATTGTCGCGCCGCCACACCACCCAGAGTTCGACCCTGAAGGTGGGCGACCTCACCTTGGACACGCGCACCCATGTGGTGATGCACAACGATACCCTCATCAAGCTCACTGCCAAAGAATATGCTGTCCTTGAGTGCTTGATGCGCGAGCCCGACCGCGTCTTCACACGCACCGAGATCGCCGAGTCCATTTGGAACTACGACGTCTACAACCAGTCCAACGTGGTCGATGTCTACATCCGCAACCTGCGGCGCAAGATCGACGACCCTTTTGGCAGAAAGCGCATCCACACCGTGCGCGGGGCCGGCTATCGTCTATCGGACGAGGAAGTAGATGAATGAAATATGTGAGGACGCTGCGCATTCGCTTTGCCCTGTGGACCGCAGGCTTTCTCTTGGCAGCCTTGATCCTGTTTGGACTCTTCGTCTACTTCACAATGTCCTACAGTCTGGCGACACCGGTCGATCAGACGCTGCATCTCACGGCGATGCAGTTGTTGGCCGAGATCGACACGCGCGACGGCCACTTGGTCGTGATCGAGAACCCGATTGAAGAAACAGAATATACCCAACTCCGTGAACAGGGGCTGAGTATGCGCGTCTTGGACATCGACGGGCAGCCCGTGAACGAGTTTGGCCCCTATATCGCCCTGCCGCCGCCAGACGAGGCCGGTGGGATCGCCGGAGAGTTTATGACCATCACGGACCCAGCCAGCCAAGACCCGGTGCGCGTCTACTCCACCCCCATCCTGGACGACGATACCGGCGACGATACCGTGGTCGGAACCCTGCAGGTTGCCCAGAGTCTGGCCGATCTGCGCCGCACCCTCAATCTGCTCTTTATCACCCTGCTGATCGGCGGGCCGCTGATCGTGCTTATTGCGGGCGGCGGCGGCTATTTTCTGGCCGCCCGCGCCCTGGCCCCCATCGACGCCATCACCCGGACGGCCCGGCAGATCTCCGCCAACGATCTGTCCACCCGGCTCAACCTGCCGCCCACCGAAGATGAAGTAGGACGCTTGGCGGCTACCATCGACTCGATGTTGGCGCGGCTCGACGAGGCCTTCCAGCGCGAACGCCAGTTCACCGCCGATGCGTCCCACGAACTGCGCACGCCCCTGTCGGCCATGCAGACGATCATCGGCAGCACCTTGGCGCGACCACGCACCGGCGCCGAATACGAACAGGCCTTGGCCGACCTGGGGCGCGAGGTCGCCCAAATGCGGCTGCTCACCGACGGGCTGTTGCACCTGGCGCGCAACGACGCAGCCCACCAGCACGTCAAGTTTGAACCGGTCGATCTGTCCATCCTCTTGCAAGACGTGACCGATTCGCTGCGCCCCTTGGCAGAGGAGAAGGGCCTGCAACTGATCAGCCATATCCCAGATACAGGGCTAAACCTCATGGGAGACCGCGATGGACTTATCCGGCTCTTTGCGAACCTGATCGACAACGCCATCAAGTACACCCAGCACGGGGCCATCACCGTCTCTGCCGAAGCGCGGGCCGGCAACGGGTTGGCAGTCACCATCCGCGACACAGGGGCCGGCATTGCGCCCGAACATCTGCCCCACATCTTCGACCGCTTCTATCGCGTCGACGAATCGCGCAGCACAGAGGGGATCGGTCTAGGATTGGCGATTGCACGGGAAACAGCCCGCGCCCATGGCGGCGATATTACAGTAGAAAGCGAGGTCGAACGCGAGACAACCTTTGTCGTGCAGCTTGCCACCGCATGATGCGTGCTCTACCTGTTCACTCTAGGAGGATTCGACCATGGGCTTCATGGGCAGCCTGGATTTCTTTGCGGGCGTGGATGTCTTTATCTGCCTCGCCATCGGCGCGCTGGCCGGTTGGCTGGCGGGACAGTTCATGCGCGGCGGGGGCTATGGCTTGGTCGCCAATATCCTGATCGGGATGGTGGGCGGGGTGCTCGGAGGCTTCATCTTCGACTGGATCAACATCCTCGACATCGGCGACCTGCTCGATCCGCTGATCGCCGGGGCGCTGGGGGCC
>QEUY01000174.1 GCA_003577365.1 Chloroflexota bacterium
TAAAGCCCACGCCGTTCCAATCGCTGTCGCCATAGATGCGGTCGCGCGTCGTGCCCGGCAGGTCTTCGACAATCGCCGTGCGCTTGCCCACCAGCCGGTTAAACAGCGTCGATTTTCCCACATTCGGGCGGCCCACCAGAGCCACCACCGGTTTGCGTTGTTTCATTCATGCTCTCTTTACACCGCACCGGCGACGCGGCGCGGCCACTAAGGTTCATCCGTCGCCCCTGTGGCCGGGGCTTCCGGCGTCGCCGGCGGCACAGTGGCGGTCAGGGTCTCCGTAGGTGACACACTCGACGACCCTGTAGGGGTCACGGCCGGGGTCACGGCGCGCGTGGGGAACTGGCCGGACGGCAGCAGAGGCGACACATCCGCCGCCGGTTGGATCACCACCTCCACCGTCTCCGGCAGCACCGCTTCGGCGCGGATGCCCGTCGGCACCACCACGCGCGGGGTCACGACATGGTTGCCGGGCAGCAGGCCGGTCAGATCCAAGATCACAAAGATGTCGTCGGGGCCAAGCGATTCGAGCAGCGGCAGCGGCCCGCTCAAGATCACGTCGACCCGGTCGAGCGCCACGTCCGCCGTCAGCCCTGGCCCCAACCCTTGGATCACCGGCTCCTGGCGCACGGTCGTCCCGCCCTCAATCGGCGTGATCGTGGCGGTCATATCCACGGTGTTGCCCTCCAAAACCGTGGCGTTCTCTGGGATCAACAGTTGCAGCCGCCGCTGAATCTCGCCTGTGGCGTCGGTCAACGTGACCGGCTCAGTCTCGACAAAGCCCGGCACACTCGCCAACACGTCGGTGCTGCCCAACAGCACCACCGTGGACGGATTGACGCGCACCGAACTCAGCCGGTAGCCCGCCGCGGGCTGGCCCACCAAATTGACGCGCACAGCCACCTCCTTGCGCCCCGGCCACTGCTCCACCGGCACCACAACCCGCACCACCGCCGGGTCAGCCGTCACACGCGCCACCGGCTGCCCCTGCGAATTCTGCGGGATGACCGGCTGGCTGCGCTCTACTTGGTTCTTGGCGTTACGCAGATAGACCTCGGCCTTGGCGACACTCACCTGGTCCACCTGGGTCTTAGGGCCGGAGATCAGCACCGTGGCCGGGTCCATGAGCGGCGGCTGCCAGTCATAGCCAAAGGCGGTGCTGTCCATAATATCCACCCGCACCGGCACCGTCTTCGAGATCACCTCGTCGAGCTGTACCCGCAGTTCCGGGCGCTGGATGTCGATGATCGTCACCTTGGGATCCACCACATCCACCTGCACATCGACATCATGCACACCCGCGCCCAGTCCCGACAGGTCGATATAGGCCGTAAAGTCGCTGATGTCGAGGTTATCCCAAGAGGACTTGGGCGCTTGCAGCGTCACCTGCACGGTCTCACGGCTCAAGTCCTGCACCGGCTGCAAGGTATCGGCCAGCCCGCGCACCGTCACCGGCAGCCGCTCGTCGAACTTGGCCTGCAGAATGGGGTTCTCCTGGTTGATCGCGATCAGCCAGACGATCAACCCCAACAGCACCGACAGCGCGATCGTGTTCAGTTGTTCCGCAAAGCGACGCCATCTTGTCCGTGCAATGCGATGCGCAAACGTTTCCAAATCCAACCCCGGTCACGGTCGATAGAAATCGCTGAGAAGTGTACGCAGCCGCCCGCTGTCGATACGCAGGATGCGGCCATTGCGCGCCACGGAGATCGTGCCGGTCTCTTCCGAGACGACCACCGACAGCGCATCAGCCTGCTCGGTCACGCCGATGGCGGCGCGGTGGCGCGTGCCCAACTGGCTATCCCCCAACTCGCGCTGTGTCAGCGGCAGCACACAGCTCGCCGCCGCGATCCGATCTTGGGTCACAATCACCGCGCCGTCGTGCAGCGCAGTGTTGGGAAAGAAGATCGTAGTCAGCAGCTCCGACGAGACTTCAGCGTCCAGCGCGACCCCGCGGTCGATGTAATCGGCCAGCCCGGTCGCGCCCTCAAACACGATCAGCGCGCCGGTGTTGCGCTCCGACATCTGCTCGACCGCCTTGATCACCTCGTTGATCACCCGCTGGATCGTGGCGTTGTCGTTGCGCCGCACCAATAGCGGTGCGGTGCGGCCCACACGCTCCAGCGCCCGGCGCAGTTCCGGCTGAAAGATCACCGGGATCGCCACCAAGACCACGGCGGCGCTGTTGCTGATCAGCCAGGTAAAGGCGGTCAACTGCACCGTCTGGTTCACCAGCGCCGCGGCCAAGGCCAGCACCACCAGGCCGCGCACCAACTGAATGGCCTGCGTCCCCCGAAAAAGCAGCAGCAGGCCATAAAAGATCAGCGAGACCAGCGCCACATCCAGCAGGTTGCGCCAGTCTTGCAGACGGCTGAGCGAGATAAGGATATCGGTCATCTCAGGCCAGCGGCACACCTCCTAACAGATGCGCCAGGATCGCCTTTTGCGCGTGCAGGCGGTTGTGCGCCTGTGGAAACAATAGGCTCTGGCTGCCATCGGCCACATCGTCGGTGATCTCTTCGCCGCGGTGCGCGGGCAGACAGTGCATCACACGCACGCTGGGGTTGCGCGTGCGCGCCACCAACGCCTGGTTGAGTTGATAGGGCGGGAAGACGCCCAGCCGCGCCTCGCGCTCTGCCTCCTGCCCCATGCTCGTCCACACGTCGGTATAGAGCACATCGGCCCCCACCACGCCGTCCAGGTCGTCGGTGACGATCACGTCGGCGTCGGTGCCCGCCACCAGCGCCGGTTCGGGCTGATAGCCGCGCGGCGCCACCACGCGCATCGACATCCCCACCTTGCCCGCCGCCATCAAGAGGCTCGTCGCCACATTGTTGCTGCCGTCGCCCACATAGACTAGCGTCAGCCCGGCCAACTGGCCGATCTGCTCCCAGATCGTCAACAGGTCGGCCAGCGCCTGGCAGGGATGGCTGAAGTCGCTCAGGCCGTTGATCACCGGAACCGTCCCCCAGGCGGCCATATCCAGCAGATGGTGGTGGTCAAAGACGCGCGCCATGATGCCGTCGACATAGCCGCTGAGGACGCGCGCCACATCCGGCGCGCTCTCACGGCTGCCCAACCCCACTTCCTGGGGCGAGATATAGAGCGCATGCCCGCCAAGCTGCTGCATGCCCATCTCAAAGCTGACGCGCGTGCGCAGGCTGGGCTTCTCAAAGATCATTGCCAACGACTTGCCCGCCAAGATCGGCGCATTCCGTCCCAAACGAGTGTGTTCGTGCTTTAGTTCCTTTGCCAAGCGCAGCAGCCCCCAAAACTGTTCTGCGCTCACCGATTCGATATCGAGAAAATGGGGCAAGGCGGGGATCGCCATAGAAGTTGCTCCTGCAACACGTTGGATCACCGGGTTCGAGAGCGTCCCCAGCCCTTCGACCTCGACGGTCATCACGTCGCCAGGCTGCACCGCGCCCACGCCCGCCGGCGTGCCGGTCAGCACCAGGTCGCCCGGCTCCAGCGTCATACAGCGCGTCACATGCGCCAGCACGCGGCCAATCGAATAGATGAGCAGCGCCGTGTTGCCGTCTTGGCGCACCACGCCGTTGACCAGACAGCGCACCTGGCGGTTGGCCGGGTTATAGTCCGTCTCGATCCACGGCCCCACCGGCGCAAAGGTGTCGAAGCCCTTGCCGCGCGTCCACTGCCCATCGGCGCGCTGCAGATCGCGCGCGGTCACGTCATTGGCGACGGTGTAACCAAAGATGGCGCTCGCCGCATCCTCTTCGCGCAGATTGCGCACACGGCGGCCAATCACCAGCGCCAATTCGCCCTCATGGTCCACGCGCGTGCTGATGGCCGGATAGACCACCGGCGCATCGGGGCCAATCACCGCCGACGGCGGTTTGAGAAAGATCAACGGTTCGGGCGGCACCTCATTGCCCAGCTCGGCGGCGTGCTCTGCATAGTTGCGCCCCACACAGACCAGCTTACTCGGCGCCACCGGGGCCACCAACTCCACCTCTTTCACCGGCCTCGGCTCCTCCTCCATCTGCCCGCCCAAATAGGGCGCGCGCGTCAACGGATAGATCAGCCCTTCTTTCATCAGCCCCCACAGCGGGGTAAACCAGGCGGCGTCCAAACCGCCGTGCCGCTCTACATACCGTACAAAGCGCATCCTAGTTCCTATCTGGTCATAAGCGTCAAAAGTGCCTACAGCGCAGCACAAAGGGGAACATCACACCACGCGCTATCAGATCATCTGCGCGTCATGACACGCGCAGGATTAGACGACGTGCGCGTCATGACACGCGCACGTCGTTGATGATCAACTGGAACGTACAGCCCAAAAACTCAATCGCCCGGCGCACCATCGTCATCCGCTCTAAAAAGATCTCAAAATACTCGATCACCTGGGCGTAGGTCGTGTCGATCTCCAACTCCAGCGCGATCACCTTCTCTTCGGCGCGCACGCGCACAAAGCTGCGCGTGGTGGCATAGTTCACCCGGTCATGAATGTCAAAGGTCGCCATGTCCGGGTTCTGCACGCGGCTGCGGTGGACATCGGCCTTATCGGCGATGATCAGCGCCGCCGCCACCGCGTTGTTGACCATGCCGCGCTCTTCCTCATGGTTGCCGATGGCGTTCATGATCACCGCGCACTCCTCCGGCGGCATCCCCAACCGGCGCAAGATCTGCCACGCCATCAGGCTGCCGCTGAGCGCGTGGTTCTCACGGTGGATGTCATTGCCGATATCGTGCAGATAGCCGGCGATGTTCGCCAACTGGTGGGTGCGCGTCGCAAACCCCAGCCGCTCCAACACATTTTCGGCAATGTGCCCCACCAATCCCGCATGGCGCTGCCCATGCTCGGTGTAGCCCAGGCTGCGCAGCGTATCATTGGCGGCCTGTAAAAAGGCCACCACCTCCGGGTCGCGGCGCACATCCTCAATGGTCACCGCGCCTCCGGCCGCCCCAGGCACGGCCTGCGCCGCCGCATTATGGTTGCTGCGCGCCTGCAGTTCCGCCGCTCTTTGCTCTGCACCCGCCCCGTGTACGCGATTCCCGGTCGAATGGCTCACAAGACACACTCACTTTCACCCTACAAATCCGAGCCGCGCCTAGCCGCTTTGCCCCAAAGCCACGCCGCTCACCAGCATCGCCGCCAGCCACCAGAAATTCAGCCGCTGCAAGGGTCGCCGCTGATAGACCAGCAGCCAGGTCGGCAGCCAGAGCACACTCATCAACGCCAGCCACAAGGGTGCGCGCGCCACAATCAACAACAGCGCCATCCCCACATCGGCAACCGCCAACAGCCCGACCCCCAGCCGATCCCCTGTGCGGCGCAGACAGCGCCCTTCGCCCCAATTGTGCAAAAACCAGAGCGCAATCAGGGTCATATACGCGGGCCAGCGTTCATGCGCCGGCGTCACGCCCGCTTGGTGAAGCGCCAACAGCCAGGGCAACGCCACGGTCACCGCGCTGTGAAAAAACGCCGGCACATGCTGCACACTATGCCGCGCGATCCAGCCGCCGACGCTCAGCCCGGCCACCAGCAGGGTGAGCAGCACGGCCTGCTGACCCAACACCAGCGCCACTGCCAAAGCCAGCGCCACCGTCGGAAAGACCACGCGCATCACCAGGTGCAGCACGCCGTGGTCGTCGCGCCCCAACAAGCGCGCCGCAGGCGACTTCGGCTCCAGATAGGGCAGCCAGACCTGCGGTCGCGCGTCCGGCTCGCGCAGCGGCAGCATCTCCAGGCGGCCCGCCGCCATCCGCCAAATGCTGCCCCACAGCGGGTCGGCCAGCAGCAGCAGCAGCGCCACATCGCGCCAATCCAGCGCCAGGGGCCGTGTCAAGGAACCCACCGCCAGCAGCGCGGCGATCACCGCCCAGCCGGATGTCGGGCGCAGCGGAAACTGGCTGAACCATATCTGCGCGTTGAGTGTGGCGCTGCCGCTCAGCAGCATCTCCTGCTGCGCCACCGGCGGCATCACCGCCTGTAGCGCCGGGCGCACCTGACCCCACCGCACATAGCGTCCCACACGCGCCCCCAAGCGGCGGTCACGCGCCGGGTTCTGGCTTGCCAACAGATCAGCCCTCCTCGCCGCTCCCCCTCGCCGGTCTCTTCGGTCGATCTCACCGGCAAAGAGAAGCGAAAAAAACCCACGCGAGGTCACCGCCGCTCGCATGGGTCCCTAACCCAGAAAAAGTATAGCAGAATTTCGCCCAGGGGAGAAACTAGACGACGATTTCGAGCCGTCCCGGCTGTATCTCCACCTCTGCCGTCTGCACATCCGCCATCACGACCTCGCCGTCCAAATGCACCGGCACACCCTCGGCACAGTGAAACCACAGCCGCCGGCAGCGGGTCAGCTCGATCACCGGCTCGTCGCGGTGCGCGCCGCGCAGCGTCTTGGGCAGCAAGAGCAAAATGCGCGCGCGCGAAACCTCGCGCACCACGCCCAAGTCAAACAGCCCGTCGTCCAGCCGTGCGTCCGGCGTCAGAAAAAAGACCCCGCCCGTGCGCGGCGAATTGCCCACGCTCACCAGCAGCGCACGCTGCCGGCGCTCCTCGATCTGCCCGCCCGCCGTCTCCCAGCGTATCTCCACTTGGGGTACACGATAGCGGCGCAGCGAGCGCAGCGCGGCCATCACATAGCGCAGCGCGCTGGCCCCCCAGTGGATGCGGTAGCTCTCCAGCGTCACCTGCGCCTCGAAGCCCAGCCCCATGTTGTTGTCAAAATAGCGCACCACATGGCGCGACGGCGAGATCAGCCGGGTCTTGCCCACGTCAATACACCGCGTGCGGCCCGCGGCGATGCGCGCCACCGCCTGCGTAATATCACGCGGGCAGCCGAGCATATCCGCCAGGTCATTGCCCGACCCAATCGGCAGGATCGCCAGCTTGCCGATCGTTTCGTCCTCCGGTGTGGCCTCGGCCAGCCCGTTCAGAACCTCGTTGACCGTGCCGTCGCCGCCCGCCGCTACCACCGTCTTAACCCCGGCACGCCGCGCCTCCGCTGCCAACCCCGTCGCCTCGCCCGGCCCGCGCGTCGCCACCAGTTCAAAATCCACCCCCGCCCGCGCCAAGGCCGCGGCCAGCTTCTCGCGCAGCTTGCCTGCGCTCCCGCGCCCGGCATAAGGGTTCAAAATGACCCGCACGCGCCCCATCCGCGCCTCCTGCCGGGCTACCGGGCTGTCGATTGGATCAGCACGACCGCATCGCGCGCGGGGACGCGAATGCCTTTTAGCCCGCCATCCTGCACAGTGAGGGCGCTGCCGTTCCACACCCCCTGGAAGACCGTGCCCTCCGGCGCGCCCAGTTGGTCGAGGTCGATGCGCATGGTCGATTTGCGTGCGTTGTAGATCACCACCGCGCGCGCCTCATCCTCCTGGCGCAGACAGGCATAGACCCCATTATCGGCGTAGAGGGTTTTCAGCGAGCCGGTGCGCAGCACACGGTGCTGGCGGCGCAGGGCAATCGCCCGCCGATAAAAGTCCAGCAGCGCCTCATTCCAGCTCTGCTCGTCATGCCATGGAAACGCGGCCCGGTTATAGGGGTCGGTCGCCCCCGTCATGCCGATCTCGTCGCCGTAATAGATACAGGGCGCGCCCGGCATGGTTATCTGGAACAACACGCTGAGCCGCAGCGCGCTCTCGTCGCCGCCCATCATCCACAGCGCGCGCGCCGTGTCGTGGCTGTCCAACAAGTTCAACTGCGCCTGGACCACCTGCCAGTCATAGAGCGTCGCCATATAGTCCACAGCGCGCGCAAACGCCTTGGCGCGCAGCGCCGTCAGCACATAGTTCCCTGGCCGGTAGTCTGTGCGCAGCGTACGCGCCCCAAAAAAGCCGGCGGCGGCGCGCGCAAAGACATAGTTCATCACCGCGTCAAAGCGGTCGCCCGCCAGCCACTCCGGCGCTTCGTGCCAGATCTCGCCCACAATATAGGCTTCGGGGTTGGCCTGCTTGACCACCCGGCGGAACGCCTGCCAAAAGGCCTCGTCGTCGATCTCCTCCGGCACATCCAGCCGCCAGCCGTCCGCGCCAAAGTTGATCCAGTGGGCGGCCACCTCCAACAAATAATCACGCATGCCGGGGTTGGCGACGTTGAGCTTGGGCAGCGCCGCCAACCCCCACCATGCCCCATAGTTGGTGGGCGTTTCGGCGTCAGGCGGGTAGGGGACCAGCGGCCAGCCGTTGATATAAAACCAATCGACATAGGGCGAGTCGCCGCCGTTTTCCAAGACGTGATGAAACGGCCAGAAGCCCCGGCTGGCATGGTTAAAGACGCCGTCCAGCACAATGCGCATGTCCCGGTCGTGGAGGGCGTCGATCAGTTCGCGCAGCGCGGCGTTGCCCCCCAACAGCGGGTCCACCTCACAGTAATCGTAGGTGTGATAGCGGTGGTTGGAAGCCGAGGCAAAGACCGGGGTCAGATAGAGCGCGGTCACGCCCAGCTCTTGCAGATAGTCTAGCTTGTCGACAATGCCGTATAGATCGCCGCCCTGAAAACCTTGCTCCTCCGGCGGCGTGCCCCACGGCTGGAGCTGGATGCCGCGCGGCAGTTGATTGCGCGGGCTGCGCGCAAAGCGGTCGGGGAAAATCTGATAGAAAACAGCGTGTTTCACCCATTCAGGGACCTGCACACTCATGGAGCACGGCTCCTATATTTTGCGTATATTTGGCGCGACAACCCGCGCAGCGACCATCACATCAGAAGACATCGCATCAGAAGACATCACATCAGGAAATGTGCTGATTCTGCCCCAGCTTGGAGGCAGTGTCAATTGGGCCGTCGCCGCCTTGCTCCAAGACTGGCTACGGGGGCCAAAGTCTTGGAGCAAGGCACACCGATCCGCGTATGCAAAGATCCGCTCCGGCAACGGCTATGCCTCCAGCGCAGCCAGCATCGCCTCAAACCGGCCCGCCGAATCGTCCAGCCCGCCGGCGCGGCTGCGCGCCAGCCACAAACGGCGCTGCTCGGCGATCAGCGGGCGCAGCGCCTGCGCCAGACGGCTGCGCGCCGCCTGCGGCAGTTCCTGCACAGGGCGATCTTGACCCAACGCCACGCGCTCCAACCCCAGCTTCGCCGCAAAGCGCAGCAAGTCGCCCACTTGGCGAAACTCATCCTGTATCAGTTTAGCGTCGGCGCGCTGCATCTGCGCCTGCGCCAAAGGGGCCAGCGTCGTGTCCAGATAGTCGAGCGTCTTTTCCAGCGCCTCTGGGGTCAACGTGCCCTTGCCCTGGCGGCGCACCGGCAGCCCGCCGGGCAGCATCAGCAGCCAGAAGAGCGGCGAACTGTTGCCCACTTCGACGCCCGGCTGCAGATAGGCGTTGCCCAGGTCGTAGGCCAGCCGCCCCATCACCCCGGCGCGGTCGCGGAAGAGATGCGCGTCCAGCATCCCCGGAATATCCAGCGCATCGGGTGCGGCGGCGCTCGCCACATTCCAAGAGAAGGCCGCGCCCACCAGATAGCCCAGATAGCTCACCGGCAGCGGTTGCGGGTGGCCGTTGTCGCCCCAGTCGGTGTTCAGATAGCCGATCGCCCCATGCTTGTAGCCGTTCTGCGCCGCGTTCTGCAGGTTGCCGATGGCGTTGGCCGTGCGCCCGCCCAACGTGTTCCAGGAACTGGTGCCGGGGCAGACATAGAAGCTGCGCCCCGAAGCCGCCACCAGTGCGGCGTGTTTATCAAAGGGGTAGTCCGCCTCATAGCCCCACTCCAGCGCGATCAGATCGCGCGGCAGCTCGGCCACCAGGTCGGGCTGGTCGCGCACGATGATGTCGCTCCAGAACTGCATCGTATGGCCGCGCGTCGTCACCAGATCATAGACCTTGAGCAAGAAGTCCAAATAGACACGGCCCGTTCCCCTGGCTTCGCATTCCGCCTTCGAACGGCCTTGCCCCAGGTCAAAGGTTTCGTCCAGCCCCACGTTGAACTGGCGGCTGGTGAAGTTGGGCAACAGTTGGTCATAGAGATCGGCCAGCAGCGCCACGCTGCCGGGGTCGAGCGGGCAGAGGCTAAACGGCTCACGCACGTTGGTAAAGGGGTGGTCGACGCCCTCCGGCGTCTCGGCCAAATGGCGGTAGGCGTCGAGCTTGAGCCAGCGATGCATATGGCCGAAGCTGTTCTGGTTGGGCACCAGCTCAATATAACGCTGGCGGCAATAGGCATCCAAGCGCAGGATATCTTCAGGCGTGATCGCGCTGGCATCTTGCCAGACCTGCTCATGGCCGCGATAGGCGAAGGTATGTTCGGTATAGAGCTGAAGCTGGTTGACCTTCAGCCCGGCCAGCAGATCGACCAGATCAAACAGCGTCGCCAGCGTGGGCACGCGGTCGCGCGTCACGTCGAGCATCACGCCGCGGTTGGCGATGTCGGGCCAGTCGAGGATATGCACCCCCGGCAGCGCCGGCTCGCCCTGCTGCGCCGCCAGATCGATCAACTGGCAGAGCGTGCAGACGCCGTAAAACGCGCCCGCCGCATCCGCGCCGATCACCGTCACGCCGCCGGTTTCGACCAGCAGCTTATAGCTTTGTGGACGGCGCCGGGTCGCTCGCCAGGCGCAGCGCGGGGCCGTCCACCGGCCCAGCCGTGATCGCCGCCTCCCGGCCTGTGGCGGCCAGCGCCGCCTGCAATTGGGTCGCAGCCGGCATCAACGACGCAGGCTGCGCGCCCAGGGAACTCAAGACAATGGTCAACGGCTGATCCAACGAGAAGTGCTCATCGGTCGTCTGAACTCGTTGTGGAACCGGCGCAAGACGCGCCAACAGCGTGGGCATAGGGCCTCCTTCACGCGGTTGAGGATGCAGAGGGATTTACGTCGCTAGGGACGACTGTCGATAAGCATACCACAAGGCCGCGCCGAGGGCGTACCGCCGCCGGGAAGCACTGGAGGGGAAACAGCGCAGGGGGTAGAGACGGCGAGGAACGCTATGCGATCATCACCCGCCCGATATCGCCGTCGAGGGTCACAGGGTACGTCTTAAGCGGTTCCGTGGCCGGCGCGCACACCACCGCGCCGGTGGTGACGTCGAAACAGGAGCCGTGCAGCAAGCAGGTGATGACCTTCCCGTCCAGATGACCTATACTCAGCGGCCCCTGCGCATGGGTACAGGTCTCGTCTGTGGCGTAAAACGTGCCGTCCACGTTATAGACCAAGATGCTCCGCCCGTCGACGGTCAGGGGCAGCATCTGCCCTGCGGCCAGGTCGGCGGCGCGGAACTCATTCGCCTGAAGGGTCGCGGGCGCAGCCTGCGCTTGAGCGACGGCCACAGGGCCGCCCTGTGCTTGAACAGCGGCCGCGGGGCCGCCCTGTGTTTGAACGGCAGCCGCGGGGCCGCCCTGTGGCACATCCACAAAGACGGTATCGCCCGCCACCGTCACCGCATACCGATCTAGCTCGGCGTGCGGGTCGGTCAAACAGCGGCCGGAGCGCAGGTCATACTGGTAGCCGTGCCAGGGACAGGTCAGCACCTCGCCTGCCAGCGCGCCGGTTGCGACCGGGCCGCCTTGGTGTACACAACTGTTGCGCAGCGCGACCCAGACCCCCTGGTGGTGAAACACCCCAATCGACAGACCATCGACCTCGACGATCTTGCGCTGCCCGTCGGGGATCTCCTCGACCTTGGCGACGGCCACCCGGCGCAGCGCTCGTGCCGGGGCCGCGCCATGTTCCAGGGCGATGGCCCGATCCGCCAGCGCGCGCACCCAGTCGGCATCCACCGGCAGCGGCGCGCCGTCCGCCTCCGGTTCGCGCTCATGCCCATAGGCGCGCGCCAGCATCTCCAGCAGCACCATCATCAGTTTGTCCCACGCCTCGACCGCACGGAACTCCAGCTCGTCGTCCTGGCCGCGCAGTTCGTTGCTGACCGCGCGGCTGATCGCATGTTGGATCATCCCCACCTGGCCGATCACATAGCGTTCCGGCACATAGATGGTCGGGTCGGCCCCGTGCGAGGTATGCGCCCGCCCCACATAGTCGACATAGCCGGCATAGGCATCGTCATAGACGCCCTCTGCTGTCCGCAGCCAGAAATTGGAGAGATGGCGCATGCGCAGCATCAAATAGGCCTCGTTGAGCGTGCCGTCGGGCAGCAAGAAGAGGCGGCGCGTGAGCGGATAGCGCAGCAGATGGGTGTAGAAGTCGCCGACGATCTCCGGCAGATATTTGGCAATGATCGGCTGGGTCTGGCGGATCAGCGCGGCGTCGGCAGGGGTGAAGCCGACGTACTCGGCCATGTAGCGGAAAAAGCTGCCGGCCTCCGCCTC
>QEUY01000175.1 GCA_003577365.1 Chloroflexota bacterium
TGCGCGGCGCTCGCCGCGAGCGTCAAAATCAAGGCAAGCGCGAACAAAAGGGGCGCAGACTCGAAGATCAGCGGTGGCTGCACTCCAAACCACAGGGTTGCCCCGGCCTTGATTAGCCAGAGTAGCCCGCCGAGGATAGCACCCGCTGCAGCGCTCTTCTCTGGAAAGGTCATTTGTCATATTCCCGGCGCAGCAGCCCGAATTGCTTAATATCCACAAAGCGCCCATGTTCCCAGCAGCTTTCGCGCCAGATGCCTTCGAGCCGAAAGCCGCATTTGAGCAAGACGCGCTCCGAGGCGATATTGCCGTCGGTACAGTCGGCCTGGATGCGATGCACGTCGAGATTGGCAAAACACCAGTCGAGCAGGGCGCGGGTCGCTTCCGTGGCATAGCCCTGTCCCCAATGTTCGTACAGGATGTGATAGCCGATATCGACATGGCGATTCTCGCGGTCCCAGGCATAGGCGCCGCAAGTGCCAATCATGCGGTCGGGCAGTTGATTGGCGTCGCGCAGCGTGATCGCCCACTGGACAGCCTCATGTCTATCGTAATGTCTATCGTAATGCCCCTTGAGCCAACGAATCAACTCCAATGCCTTGGCAGGCGTGTCGCTCGGCGGTTGGCTCAAGAAGCGCAGGATACGCGGGTCTCCAAACAGCGCCTGGATCGCCCCGGCATCCTCCTCGCGCAGCGGGCGCAAGCGCAGGCGTTGGGTGATCAATTCCGGAAAGCTAGAGAAGTCAAAGATCGCGCTCATGCTCTATTCGACGCAGCCTATTCAACGCGGATCGCGGTGTAGCTGGCCTGTTGGTTGCCGTCCAGGTCTTCGACGATAAAGCCGACCACATACTCGCCCGCGGCGGCGTTGAGGTCTTCCCAACTGAAGGTCTTGTCGCCAAAGGTCAAGGTTTGGCCTGCCTGGGTGGCGACCTCCACCACCTGGCCGTTTGCGTCCAGGTCCATCCACGTTTCGGCGATCGTAAACGAATCGCCCTTCTCCGGCACGATCTCCCACGGCGCGCCCATCTCATTTTCGCCCGTGAAGCTGAAGACCTGGCGCAAGAGGCGATCCTGGAAGTAGAGCCGCGCCGAGCGCGAGGGCGAACCGTCGGCAAAGTTGTACGTGCCGTCGACCACATAGGTCGCCTGGCGGTAGGTCGCGCCATAGCTCTCTGGGGTAAAGAGCGCGACGCCGGTATCCTCGCCGTTGCTGACGCCAAAGACCACCGGCTCCCATTCAAATTCCAGCGCGAACGAACCTTCGCCCCAGTCGGGGTAGTAGACGCCGTTGAGTTCGTGCGTCTCCGGGCTTTCCAGATAGTCCATGTCGATCACGTTGATCGAGTTGGCCTCGCGGTCCAAATAGCCCACCAGCAGCTTGATATAGCCAATCGCCTCGCCGCTCACATCGGCGCGCAGCAGAACCGGTTGGCCGGGCGCAGCCGTGGAGGCCGACGCCTCGATCGGGCCGATTGAGATCGCGGCTTGGCCGGGCGCGCTCACGTTGTCGATGCGCTCCGGAATCTGGACCGCCGCCGGGGCCGCCTCGAAGCGGCGCCCGGTGTAGTGGAAGTCCAGATAATCGTCCCACAGCGAATCGGCGGCAAAGCGATCCGCCAGGCGCAGATAGGACTGCGGCCCGGTCAGCGGCGACCCGTAGAGCTGCGAGTTCGGGAAGTAGACCGACACACCAGTCGCGCCGGGGCGCTGCGGCCCGTGCTTTTCGGCGAGCACCACTTGGCCCAGCGCGGCCATCACCGCGTCGGCGGCTTGGGCAACGGACTGGTCGCCCCCGGCCTGCGCCGCCAGTTGGGCGAAGTGGCCGAGGTCGATATAGGAGGGCGGGATGTTGTCGCCAAAGATGCTGGTGAAGGACTGCGTATAGCTGCGCGCTTTGGCGACGGCACGCGGATCCACCCCCTGGAGCGAGTAGGCCAGGGTGTTGACGCTGTCCATCAGTGCGGGCAGTGCGCCCAGATCGGCGGCGGTGAGCGTGATGTTTTGCGCCAGTTGGCTGGCAATCTGGTCGGCAGTAGGGCCGCCGAGGATGCCGAACAGCCCCTCGAGGGCGTTGCCGCGGCCCACAAAGTCGGCGCGGGCCTGGTCATCGACGATGCGCTGGTCGTCGACCACATAGCTGTCGACGATCAACTTGCCCAACTCTGCGCCGGTGATGTCGGGGTTTTGCTGCAGCGCGTCGAGAAAGGCGGCATAGGCCCAGCCCAGCCCCGGCTCGGTCTCCTGCGAGGCCACGGCATAGCGCGCATAGGGGGCCAGCGCGCTCAAGACCTCCAAATGGCCCATGAGACAGGCATCCAACCCGATCAACTCCAGCTTGTCCACGCCCGTGCGCTGGCGGATCGCGGCCAGCGCCTGCTCCAGCTCCGACAGATAGAGCTGGTCGCCCAGCACGCTGGAGATGGGCAGGGTGCGGTCGGCGCTGCCTTGGGCGGTGGGGTCGCTCCAGCCGCCCGGCCAGCCCATGCCATGATCCGAGAGGATCAGAACATGCTTGTCCGCCGGGTAGGTCTGCATCGCCCAGGTGACAAAGTCGACCAGCGTGTTGCCGTCGGCCATGTTGCTTTCACCCAGGTCCTGCACCAGTTCGGAGCCGACCCGCTCCAGGTCGTTGTCCTGCCGTACATAATAGCGCCGCGTGCCGTCCCAGTTGCCGTCCGCCTGATAGCCGCCGCGGAAGCGGTCGATCTGGCTGACGATCTGGACGCGGTCGCTAGAGCCGACGCGTTCGGCCTCGTTCATGTCAAAGAAGATGTCTTTTTCCAGCACCTTGTCGTCGGCGTCCTGATAGAGCATCACCAGCCATTTCTGACCTGGGGTTGCGCCGGCGGCAGGGGCCGCGGGCACGGCGGCGCGCGTCGGCGTCGGGCGCGCTGTGGGCTGCGCCGCCGCGCCCACCCCTGCCGATTGGCCGGCGGGCGCTTGCGTCGGCTGCCGGGTGGGCTGCCGGGTGGGCTGCACAACGCCCACATCCCCTGGTGAGGTGGTGTCGCCGCCGCGGAACATGGGCAGCACGAAGACAAAAAAGAGGATGCCCAGGATGATCACAATGCCGATGGGCGAGCGCAGCAGACCCCCCAACAGCCCGCCGGCTAATCCGCCGCCTAGTCCGCCGCCTCCTCCGGTGGGGAGACCGCCCCCGCCGTAGCCGCTAGGGCCGCTTGGCCCCAGCGGGCCAGAGGGTGGGCGCGGCGGCAGACCGCCGCCTCCGCTGCTGGGCCGTTCTCGTCTGGGTGCAGCCGCGGTCTCACGCTGCGCCGGAGGGGTGCTGGCGCGGCGGCGGCGCTGTGTGCGCACGGTGCGCTTTTGCAGAGATGGGTCGTTTGTCATGCTGCACCTCGATCTTATCTGGGCTGGCGATGCCGGGTGGAAGCAAACTGAACGCTGCTCCGGGTGGAGGGCCACCGATAGGCGGAGCGTATCAAGCGATCGTGGTGCGTTGCTGTAGGAAATCATACCCGCGGCGCGGTGACTTGCCAATGCGCGTTCGGGTCTGCCAGGGCTTCCCAAACGTTGCGTTTTCGCCGGTCGCGGGCGCTTACCTGCGGACTTCTGAGATGCCCTGGGGACTGCGACCCGCCTAGGGACGCGCCGGGAAGGTCAAAAAACGGCTCCCCTGCGCCTCGTCTAAATACTCAATATCCGCCTGCGCCAGCTCGACTTCGATGGAAGCCGCTAATGGCGCGCGGGCCGTCACGCGCTGGGCGATCACGTGGATGCGGTAGACGCCGGGCGCAAAACGCCACTCTTTAGGCCCGATAAAGAGACCTGTAAAATCGCGCGCATTGTTCGCGCTCACCAGAAACGCGCCGGGGTCCGCCGTGAAGATCCAGTTGAGGCTCTGGGTATTCGGGTCAAACAGCCATGTGCCTTGTTCATCCCAAACAAAATCGACGCCGCCGCCCGGCGGGTCGACAGGCTCCACGCGCAGCTGGACGGACGTCACCACCTCGACGCGCTCGCTCTGGCCGGTGTTGACGAAAATAGGCTGAAGATAGACATACGGCCCGCTCTCCCCACCCTGTGCGATACGCACGACATCCGGCATGATCAAGCGCACCTCCGGCGCTTGGGTCGCGACCGCAAAGGTGTAGAGGCTGATGACCAGCGAGATCAGCGCCGTGACGATGGGAACCCAGGTGGAGAGCCAACCTTGGAAAAAGACAAAGGGAGAGACTTGTTTTGACTCAGACACCGATCAGACTCCATCCTGTTGGCGATGTGCATTAGCGATGTGCAGCCGGTCGCAGCCGCGGCAAGAGGAACATGGGGCGGGCGCGCCCACCCCATGGCGGATGGGAAGCAGGCGGGATTAGGCGGGCATCTGTGGCCGCGCCGCCAGCTCACGGCGCAGAATCTTGCCCGACGCGGTCTTGGGGATCTGCTCGATAAACTCGACCTCACGGACTTTCTTATAGGGCGCAACGCGCTCGGCGACATAGGCCATCAGCGTCTCGGCGTCCAGCGCATCGCCGGCCCCAGGACGGCGCACAACAAATGCCTTGGGGATCTCGCCCGCCTCTTCGTCGCGCAGCCCGACCACGGCGCAGTCGGCGACCAGGGGGTTGGTCAAGATCACGGCCTCTAGTTCGGCGGGCGCGACCTGATAACCTTTGTACTTGATCAGCTCTTTGAGCCGGTCCACGATGGTGAAATGGCCCTCGTCGTCGGCGCGGGCGATGTCGCCGGTGTGCAGCCAGCCTTCGGCGTCTAGGGTGATGGCGGTGGCCGCCGGGTTGTGGAGATAGCCCTGCATCACCTGCGGGCCGCGAATCCATAGCTCGCCGTCCTGATTGGGGCCAAGCGGCTGTTGGGTGAGCGTGTCGACCAGCAGCGCCTCGGTGTTGGGCACCACCGGCCCCACTGCGCCGGGCCGGCCTGCGGGGTCGGTGGTGAAGTGGGTCACAGGGCTGGTTTCGGTCAGACCATAGCCCTGGCCCACCGTGCAGCCGAGGCGTGCGGCGCACGCCTGCGCCAGTTCGGTGCTGAGCGGGGCCGCGCCCGAAATGATCGTGCGCACCGAGGAGAGGTTGTACTTATCTACCAGCGGGTGTTTGGCGAGCGCCAGCACAATCGGCGGCACCAGGTGCATATAGGTGAGTTGATACTTTTCGATCAGCTGCAAAAACTGCTCCAGCTCGAAGCGCGGCATGGTGACCACGGTCGCGCCGCGCGAAAAAGCCAGGTTCATGATCACCAACATGCCGTAGATGTGATAGAAGGGCAGCAGCCCCAGCATGACATCGTCGCTATTGCACATCATATCTTTGTTCAATACGCCTTCACATTGGGCGACATTGGCGACCAGGTTGCGGTGGGTGAGCATCACCCCCTTGGAAAGCCCGGTCGTGCCGCTGGAATAGGGCAGCACCACCAAGTCTCGGCTGGGTTGGATCGTGACGGCGGGCGGCGTGTCGCCTTGCTGCAGGAGCGCGGCAAAGGGGGTGGACCCCTCAGCCTCGCCAAAGACAAACAGCTCGCGGATGCCCGTCGCCTGCGCCGCCGCCCGCGCCTTGTCCAGCAAGGGCGGCACGGTGATCAGGTACTTGGCCTGCGCGTCCGCAAGCTGTTTGCGCAGTTCGTCCACCGTATAGAGCGGGTTGATCGTGGTGCTGACCGCACCCAACGTCGCCACCGCATGAAAGGCGATGGCATATTCGGGCAGGTTGGGGCTGTAGATGGCGCAGACCTCCCCCTGCCGCAGGCCGTGTGCGGCCAACCCGGCGGCGGCGCGGCGGATGGCGCCCGCCAGTTGGCCGTAGCTGTAGCTGCGCCCACTCGGCCCGTCGACAATGGCAGGCTTCTCGGCGCGGCCAGCCGCCCCGCGCAGCACATACTCGGTCAACGTCACATCCGGGATCGCCACATCGGGAAACGGGCTGCGGAAGATCATCGCGATTTCTCCTTGGGAGTCTACTGTGAACCAACTGAGTGAACCGGCCGTGAAGGGGGCATGGCCCGCAGCAGCCCAAGACGGGAGGCCGCAGCGTGCGGCGAGAAGCGCGGTCACGCTGCGCACCGCCGGGTTCGGCGCGGGCGATATGCAGTGTACTGTAGGCAAGGGTGCTTTGTCTACCGTTGAAAAACAGACAGGAAAATCGGCTGCGCCGGGAGGTTGACAAGCGACCGCCGGTCGCTCTATACTAAAAGCGACTAATGGTCGCTTTAGGAGTGAGCTATGCCCAAAGGGATTCCGCTGACTGAAGAAGACCTCTCCAGCCGCCGCCGCGAGATTTTCGCCGCCGCGGTCCATCTCATTCTCGAAAAGGGTTTTCAAGAGACCTCGATGCGCCAGATCGCCGAGGCCGCCGGCATGGGCAAATCGAGCCTGTATGACTATTTCAGGACCAAGGACGAGATCCTGGTCTTTGTCATCGAGGAAGAGACGCTGATCGTGACGCGCCAGGCCGAGGCCATCGCGGCCTTGGCGCTCCCGCCTGCTGTGCGCCTGCGGCAGATCATGCGTATGCACCTTGACTTTATGCAGGCCAACAAAAACCTGCTGGTGCGCTTGGGCGGCGAAGCGCAGCGTCTCAAACCCGAAAGCCAGGCGCGCATCAACCAAAGACGCTACGCCTACCAGGACTTGGTGGCGGCGATCATCCAGGAGGGCATCGACCAGGGCTGTTTCCGCCCGGTGAACGCGCTCAACGCCGCCCGCTTGCTGATCAATTCGCTGCTCTCGGCGCTGTATACCTCGCGCCCGACGGGCAGCGCCGAAGAGATGCTCGACGAAGCCGTGGAGATTTTTCTGCATGGCCTACGCATCTGAAGGAGGCGACATGACGCCTTTTGTGCTCCCGCTCTCTCACCCGGACGCCGGCCTCGCAAACGTCGGCGGCAAGGGGATGTCGCTGGCCAAGCTGCGCGCCGCCGGGCTGCCAGTGCCGGACGGCTTTCATGTGACGACCGCGGCCTACCGGCAGTTTGTCGCGCACAACGGCATCCAGCCGCGGATCGTGCAGACGCTTGGGCGGATCGACCCGGCCGACACCGCCGCCTTAGAAACCGCTTCCCAGCAGATCCGAGAGTTGTTCGGCCGCGGGGAGACGCCGCCGGAGATCAGCGCCGCGGTCGCGGCAGCCTACACCGCGCTGCACGGTGCGCCGGTGGCGGTGCGTTCCAGCGCCACCGCCGAAGACCTGCCCGGCGCATCCTT
>QEUY01000176.1 GCA_003577365.1 Chloroflexota bacterium
CTTCGCCCGCTTTGCGCGCATGGTGAAGGAACACGCACAAAAGAATTAACCGCAAAGGACGCGAAGAGCGCAAAGGCCAGAGAAGAGCAGAGAGCAGAAATATTGGAAGTAGCTAGAGTGAGGCTCATGCCGTGACAGCGGGGCCTTTCTCATGACGCGTGAGAGGTAGATCATTGCAAACTTCGCCTATTTCTTTCCTTTCTTTCTGGACTTTGCGTGCTTTGCGAACTTTGCGGTTAATTCTCTGATGAAACGCATTCGCTGTTACCTGGTCGGCCTCGGCAATGTCAACCGCAGCTTTCTGCGCATCCTGGAGATCAAAGGCGAGCGGCTGCGCCGCGCCTATGGGCTGGCCTTCCGCGTGGTGGCGCTGGCCGACAGCAGCGGCGTGGCGGTGGCTGCCGCCGGCTTTGACCCGGCAGCGATACGCCAGGCCAAAGAAGCCGGCAGGCCGGTGCGCGATCTGCCCGGCTATCAACCGGGGGTCTCGCCCGCGGCGTTGATGGAAACGCTGGCCTGTGATCTGGTGTTGGAGGCGTCACCGGTCAACTTGCAGACGGGCGAGCCGGGGTTGAGCGTGGCGCGCGCCGCGCTGCGACGGGGTATTGCGCTGGTCCTCGCCAACAAAGCGCCGCTGGTCTTGGCCTTTGGCGAGCTGCACCGGCTGGCGCAGACGACCGGCGCGGGGTTGGCTTACAGCGCCACGGTCTGCGGCGCGCTGCCCGTGATCAATCTGGGCCGCCGCGACCTGATCGCCGCCGACATTGTGCAGCTGCGCGGCATCTTCAACAGCACCAGCAACTTTATCCTAGAGCAAATGGCCGTGGGCCGCGCCTATGCCGAGGCGCTGGCCGAAGCGCAGCAGCGCGGCATTGCCGAAGCCGACCCCGCGCTCGACGTCGAGGGGTGGGACACCGCCAACAAGCTGGTGATCATCGCCAACAGCGTTTTGGGGGTGGAGGCCGGGCTGGCCGATGTGACGGTGGAAGGGATTACGCAGATCACGCCGGCGCAACTGGCCGCGGCCGCGGCCCAGGCGCAGACGATCAAGCTGGTGGCGCAGGCCCAACGGCAGACAGACGGCAGCTATCGCTTGAGCGTCGGGCCGCTGGCCTTGGCCGAAGGTGACTTCTTGGCAAGCTGTGCCGGTTGGGAGATGGGGATCGAAATCCACAGCGACCTCTATGGCCGCATGTATCACAAAATCTGGGAGCGTGAGCCGCTCCCTACCGCCGCCGCCATGCTGCGCGATGCGGTCAATCTGTTCGCAAACGCTTAGAGAGTTATAGAGAGTTAGGCTGTACGCGTCAGCGCCACCTGGATGCGCGGCTGCCCGTCGTCGCCTTGGTGCAGAATGTAGTGCGCGCGCTCGCTTGCCTGCTCCACGCCCGACTTGTCGAGCGAAGCCCAATGTACATCCACAGCCGCCAGCCGTTCGCCCAAGGGCGTGACCTGCTCTAGCTGCGGCTGCGTGGCGACAATCCCCTGCTCGTGATACCAGGTCACCGCTTGCGAAAAGAAGCTCTCGACCTGGATAGCAGTCGAGACCGCCATGGCGCCGGTCTCCGACAAGACCAAAGCCGGGATCGCCCAAGAGGCCGCGATCGCGGGCAGATCGCCGGTGCTCAACGCCTGGCCATACCGTTCCAGAAATGCTTGAATCTGCGCTCTATTCATCGTCAACATCTCCTGCAGGTCAGTCGAAATAGGTGCGCCTAGTTGGGTTCCTCGGCCAGTTGGACGGCAATGGTGTATTCTTCCGTGCCGCGCATGAGCTTTACGTTGACCGTGTCGCCCACCCGGTGGTTGTCTTCCAACAGGATCTCCAGTTCCTGAATACGCCCAATCGGCTGGCCGTCGACGGCTACCAAAATGTCGCCGCCGATATAGACGCGCTGGTTGCCCAAGATCGCCTCATCCTGCGCGCCGCGCACGTTAGCCAGGGCCAGCGGCGACCCCTCGTAAAGCTGGACAAGCAGCAGCCCGTGGTCGACCGGCAGCTTCAACAACTCGGCCAGCCCCGGCGTGACGGCATAGGCATAGCGGATACCCAACCAGGGATGGCGATAGCGGCCCAGCGTCAGCAGATCGGGCAGCAGACGGCGCACCGTGTCGATCGGCACCGAGAAGCCGACCCCGGCGCTGGTGCCGGTGGGGCTGAAAATGGCCGAGTTGATGCCGATGACGCGCCCGCTGCTGTCGAGCAGGGGGCCGCCCGAATTGCCGCGATTGATGGCGGCATCGGTCTGGATCACGCCGGTGATGGTGCGCCCATCCTGGCCTTCCAGCGTGCGGTCTAGCGCGCTGATGACGCCGGTGGTCAACGTGCGCCCAAACTGGCCAAAGGGATTGCCGATGGCGATGGCGCGCTGGCCGACCACCAGGTTGGCCGATGTGCCAAGCTCCACAGGAACCAACAGGTCCGCCGGCGCATCGGCGCGGATCACGGCCACATCGTTGCGTGGGTCCACCCCCACCACCTCAGCCGGGTAGGGCGTGTCGTCGCCAAAGTTGACCTCGATGCGTTCAGCGCCTTCGATCACATGATAGTTGGTGAGAATGTGGCCGGCTTGGTCGATCACAAACCCCGACCCCGCCCCTTCTTCCGGCACGACATCGAAGAAGAAATCGCGGCGCATCACCTGCGTAGTGATGCTGACCACCGCCGGCGACACGCGCTGATAGACGTCGACGACCCGCTGCTCGGCGATATCCAAGCCGGCGGCACTGACCAGGGCAGGGGTGCTCGCTGAGACGCCGGCAGCCTGGGCAACGGCGGCAGGCGT
The DNA here is from genome assembly GCA_003577365.1 of Chloroflexota bacterium. Taxonomy (GTDB): domain Bacteria; phylum Chloroflexota; class Anaerolineae; order Caldilineales; family Caldilineaceae; genus QEUY01. Next base: position 2,787 of record QEUY01000176.1, read on the forward strand.
CTCAGCCGCCGCGGCAGGTTGCTCTCCGGCTGCGGGCGCAGCGGCAGGCACAGCCGTCGGCGTAAAGGTCGGCGCGACCGTACGCACGGGCGACGGTGCAGGCCGCAGCAGCGCGGTCGAACAGCCCGCGGCGATCAGCGCCGCCAGCACCAACCCGATCCCCCAGCCCCGTCGTGAGCGCATTGCCGGCAAAGTCGCATCCCTTTCTGTGCAGCAGCCCGCATACAGCAAGCCCGCGGATAACAACAGCCTGTGAATAACAGGCAGTGTATAGCCGATCAACACTCCTATTCAAACAGCATGCGGCTCGATCCACAAAAAGACCGTGAGCCGCCATTCGATCCGGCGCTCACGGTCCTGGGCAATTGGCTTTGGATGGTTAGGAGGATGGGGTCTGGCGGTTAGGCGGGCTTTTCCTCGTCGGGTTCCCCCCAATAGGGCACGCCCACCACGGGGGCGCGATGGCTGAGGGCCGGTCGCCGGTGCATTGCTGCCGGCGATGGGCCGGGCTTGCGCGTGGCTGCGACCCCTTTGGGCGTAAACTTGTAACCCACCCCGCGCACGGTGATCAGCCGGTCGGGGTTCGAAGGGTCCTCTTCGACCTTCTTGCGCAGCCGCCGGATGGCCAGTTCGACGATGTTGGAATTCGTGTCCGACGCCTCATAGCCCCAGACGCGCTCCAGCAGATCCTCTTTACTCACCGGACGGTCGACGTTGACCATCAACTGGTGCAGCAGTTGGTATTCGGTGCGTGTCAGCTCGACCAGTTCTCCGGCCACGGTGGCGGCGCGCAGCCCGCTGTCGAGCCGCACATCGCCGTGTTCCAAGACCTGCATTTCGTCAGGTTCGAGCCGGTGGGCGGCGCGGCGCAAAATGGCGCGGATGCGGGCCTCCACCTCTTTGAAGGTAAAGGGCTTGGTAATATAGTTGTCCGCGCCCAGCTCCAGCCCACGCACAATATCGTCGGGCCGGTTGAGCGCGGTCAGCATCACGATCGGCACATCCGAGAGATGGCGCAGTTCCGAGCAAACCGTGAACCCGTCGATCCCCGGCATCAGAATGTCGAGCAGCACCAAGTCGAAATGGTGCTCTTGGAAGAGACGCAGCGCCTCTTCGCCGTCGTCTGCGGATGTCACCTCATAGCCCATACGCTGCAAGGACATCTTCAGCAGGCTGCGGATCATCTTTTCGTCGTCTACTACCAGCACATGGATCTTCTGATGGGCGAGCGGGTCAAAGTAAGGGCCAGGCATGTGTGCCCTTCCATCCTCATCGCTTTTGGCGCTGTGTCGCATGGTCACTCCTCCATCCTCGGCGCCGTTCGGCGGCTCCCTCCCCTGCACTAGGCACAGCCAGCCCTTGGAGAGACGATACCCAACAGACGCTAGTCTTTGCACAATGCGCTTGTCTGCACCTATCATACCACAACCGCTTGGACAGAAAATCATGCAAATGTCGTAGCCTCCCACGCAAAAGACGGCATCGCGTGTTTACACGATGCCGCCTCTTTGCTCACGTCTCTTGGCCCTCTTCGCCCGCGCCCGCCAGGCGCTGCGGCGATCAGGTCTGGGTTTCGTCCAGGGTGGTCAGCCCTTCTTTGAGCGCATAGAGCGCAGCCTGGGTGCGGTTGGCCAGGTGAAGCTTCCCCAGGATATTGCTGACGTGCGTGCGCACCGTCCGTTCGCTGATCACCAGTTTGTTGGCGATATCTTGGTTCGATAACCCACGCGCCACCAATATCAAGACCTCCGCCTCACGCTCGGTCAGCGGCTCGTCGGACGGCGGCAAAGCGGTGGGGCGGTTCAGCTCCCGAATCAGCTTGCGCGCGATGGCAGGGTGCAGCGACGATTCGCCATGATAGACATCGCGGATAGCCTGCACCAGATCATGGGGTGAGACCTCTTTGAGCAAATAGCCTTGTGCGCCCGCTTTGATGGCGGCAAAGACCTTTTCATCCTCCGAAAAGCTGGTCAAGACCAAGATGCGCGCGCCCGGGTTTTCGCGCTTGATCTCCTCAATCGCCTCGATCCCCGTCATGCGCGGCATCATCAAATCCATCAAGATGACGTCGGGTTTGACAGCCCGCACCTTGAGGAGCGCCTCCACGCCGTCGCCCGCTTCGGCGACGACCTGGATCCCTTCCACATCCTCAAGCAAGGCAGTCAGCCCACCACGCACCACTGCATGATCGTCGGCAATCAGAACCCGAATCAATTCATTCACGCAATCCCTCCCTACACCAAGCCGCATGGCTTACGCACTGCTAAATCAGTTTTGGCGTACCAAATCGCTCGTCAACGGGCTATAAAGCCCATGATAAAGCTCTTGCACAGCGCCGATTCAATTCAGCCGGCAGTTCATCGGTCATTCACCGGAACCGCCAAAGACCAAGACCGTAGTATACCATGGGCAGCACGCTTTAGGGCGCTGGGGATAACTCCCGAAAAATCAGGGGAATAAGCTGGGGAGAAGCTGGGGGAAACTAATTCCCCAGCTTTCCCCCTTTTCCCCTGATCTTGTGGCCCCTGCCGATCCAGCCCCTATATGTAGGCATCTATGCCAAATGGCTTGTAAAGTTATCCCAACTCTTCGCGACTTATCCCCAACTGTCTCGCGCCGGTCGAAAATCTGTTCCACCCAGGGCTTGGGGGGTCGAGCCATTTGCCCCCTAGGGATTGTATGGCATCCACGCTCTGCTGCAGTTCTACCCATTTTCCCCACCCCTTACTAAGACAACGATTGTAAATCCATTTTGGTTATTCACCTGGGTAAATTGGTTCGTCGATCAGAGGCTGGTGAAAACAACGCTTTGTCTTTGATGCGGATATGCAGCCGGCTTAGGGGCGACGGATGCCCGCATGTTCTTGTGCCATCGGATGCGGGCCGAACTCCGGCGCGCGGTCCTCGTCGTGGTCGGGCAGCAGGATATTGCTTGGGTTCATAAAGGGCAGCGGGTCGGCAAACCCGCCCATACCGTCAAAGCGATTGAAGGGCGTGATCCGAATGCCAAAGTGAAGATGGGGGACCAGCGCCTGGCGCGGCCGTCCCACGCGTGCGATGAATTCGTTGCGTTTGACCAACTGGCCTGCTTCGACCGCGATCTCGCCCACATAGGCGTAGAAGCTCTCGCCCCAACGGTGTTCCAATTTGAGATAACGCTCAAAACCGCCCGCTTCGTGGCTGATCTCCATGACGCGGCCGTTGTCGACCGCAAAGAGATGGCTGCCCGTGGGCATGCCAAAGTCGATCCCCACATGCCCCTTGAGGGGAATGCCGTTGTAGCGAAACTGGGCATAGTAGTCGGGGTGTTGGCCCCAAAACTGCAGCACAGGACACGACCCTTCGAACGGCGTGCTGAGATAGATTCCCTCCGGCTCGTAGATACCTGCCAAAAGAGGCTGTGTCATGAACTTGTATTTCATGGGCGGCATTGGGTGGAAGGGTGAGATTCGGTGGAAAATTGAAACTAATCGACCTGAAAATTCGACAAGCCGTGCCAGCATCGTTATACTGGCACGCGCGAACCCAGGGCAGGCCCCAGGCGGCTTTCAGTATAGCTGCCCCAAGGGGCATTTGCAAGGCCCTGGGGCGTTTCGTTGCGCCGGACCCAGAGCCGATCCAAAGCGGGGATTAGGCTCTCTTGGCTAGCGCAGTTGAGGAGATCTGTTTAGGGGATCTAAGGAGAGTTGTCGTGCCGATCTATGAGTTTGTCTGCCAATCGTGTGGGAACGAGTTTGAACAGATTCGCTCGTTTTCGGACAACAGTGTGCCCACTTGCAGCGTCTGCCGGAGCGAACAGGTGGTGCGGCGCATGGGCAGGCCCGCCATCCATTTTAAGGGAAGCGGCTGGTATATCACCGACAGCAAGAAATCTGGCAAAGAGAGCGCCGTAGGCGGCTCCAGCAACGGCGAGAAAAAGCCGGAGAGCAGCGCCGGCTCGGCTCCGGCGGAATCCAAGAGCGCAGAGTCTACGCGCGCCGAGGCCAAGGACGGCGAGAGCAAAGGCCAGGGAGTGCTTGCGAAAGTGGAAGTGGGATATGAGCGCGGTCCCGGCAACCAGAAGCAGTATCGGAGGGATAAGCGCCGTGGAGATATCTCCATCGATCCAGATACCCGCAAGAATGAGGCTCATGATCGCGGATACCGCTCCAACAACCGGCGCCACATCTGACGCACGCGCCGCTTTAAGGGCGGCATAGAGGCAGTAGATCGCCGCGAGGAATCCGAACGCCTGCAAAAGCGAGAGTGTGACGACTGATGCTGTCGGCATCACGATGAGTCCGAACGGCGCGAGGACGATCCCGCGGCGGCCAACCTGCGCCGCGAGTTCGTCGCGCGCGGGTTGCCGGCGTCGCGGCTCGTCT
>QEUY01000177.1 GCA_003577365.1 Chloroflexota bacterium
GCGCGTGCAGTATATCCCGGTTCCACCCGGCATCTTTACCTGGGACGAGTGAATGTTGAACCTGAGGCAAGTCACATCTGGTACACGTTCGCTTGGGTCATACAGCCGGTCTTTCGGTGACCAGTCGTAGCTTGCGCCTATTTCCATATGAGGAAATCGAATGCAAATAGTCCAAACCATCGGCGAACGCGTGCTGCAGAACGTCCAACAGATCATCGTCGGCAAGGAGGGCGAGATCCGCATGACGCTGTTGGCGCTGCTCTGTGAAGGCCATCTGCTGATCGAAGATGTGCCGGGCGTGGGCAAAACCATGCTGGCGCGCGCCATCGCGCGCAGCGTCGGCTGCACCTTTCGCCGCATCCAGTTCACCCCGGACATGCTGCCCAGCGATGTGACCGGCGTCAGCATCTATAACCAAAAGACGATGGAATTTGAGTTCCGTCCGGGGCCGATCATGGCCCAGATCGTGCTGGCCGACGAGATCAACCGCGCCACGCCCAAAACCCAGTCGGCGCTGCTCGAAGCCATGGAAGAACGCCAAGTGACGGTGGACGGCAAGACCTATCCGCTGGCGCGGCCCTTTTTGGTGCTCGCCACGCAAAACCCGATCGAATACGAAGGCACCTTCCCCCTGCCCGAAGCCCAGGTCGACCGCTTTATGATGCGCATCCATTTGGGCTATCCCGGCAAAAACTTCGAAATCGACATGCTCACCCGCCAGACCGACCATCACCCGATCCAAGACTTGGAACAGGTCGTGGCGATGGAAGAACTGGTGGAGGCGCAGCGCGCCATCCGCGAGGTCTATGTCGACGACCTGGTCAAGGCCTATATTGTCGACCTGGTGAATACGACGCGCGACCACCCCGACATCTATTTGGGCGCCAGCCCGCGCGGCAGCTTGGCGCTCTTCCAGACGACGCGCGCCTGGGCCGCGCTCGAAGGCCGTGACTTTGTGCTGCCCGACGACGTCAAGCGGCTGGCCGAAGCCACCCTGGCCCACCGGCTGATCATCAGCCCTTCGGCGCGCATCAAGAACGTGACGCCGCGCCAGATCGTCGACGACGCCCTCAAACACACGCCCGTGCCGGGCGCACGCGTCAAAGCGCGCTAGCCGGTCTGCGGGCCGCTGGATGGGCTGTATCCAAGCGGCGGATACCCGCCAATCGCCATGTCCTCACGTTTGATCTTTTTGATCTCGGCCACCGTTCTCGCCTGGATCCTGGCCTTCAACAGCGGGCGCGAACTGGCCTATAACCTGGCCTATCTGCTCACCAGCGTCTTGATCTTCTCCTACGCCTGGGCCTGGAACAGCCTGCGCGCCATCGGCCTGCGCCGCATCACGCGCACGCGGCGCAGCCAAGTCGGGCAGTTCGCTGAAGAGCAGTTCGAGGTTACCAACCGCGGGCGCTGGCCTAAGCTCTGGCTGGAGATCAAAGACGATTCGACCCTGCCCTGGCACGAAGCCAGCCGCGTGATCAGCAATCTGGGCCGTGGCGCGACCCAACGCTGGCAGGTCAAGACGCTCTGTACCCAGCGCGGGCGTTTCCGGCTTGGCCCGCTCTCCTTGCACAGCGGCGACCCGGTGGGCATCTTCGACGTAGAACAGCACATCGACTCCACCGGCTACATCGTGGTCTATCCGCTGGTGGTGGAGTTGACCTCGTTCGAGCCGTCGATCTCCGACCTGTCGGGCGGGGAGGCGCGCCACCGCCGCACCTATCAGATCACCACCAACGTGGCCGGCGTGCGCGAGTATGTGACCGGCGACAGCCTCAACCGCATTCACTGGCCGTCCACGGCGCGCGCCCGCCGGTTGATGGCCAAAGAGTTCGAGCTCGACCCCACGGCGGATATCTGGCTCTATCTGGATCTCAACCAAGCGGCGGAAGCGGCGCTGCCCTGGGTCGCCGCACCGCCCGAACAGGGGCTGTTTGCGCTGCACAGCCCGCGGCGCAAACAGGCGCGCTATGAGCTGCCGCCCAGCACCACCGAATACGCCGTGACGGTGACGGCCAGCCTGGCGCGCTATTTTGTGCTGCGCAACCGCGCCGTGGGCATGAGCAGCCGCGGCAAGGCGCGCGAGTTTGTCCAGGCCGACCGCGGCGAACGCCAGCTCAACAAAATCCTCGAAGCACTGGCCGTGGCGACGGCGGTGGGCAACCTGCCCTTTGCCCATCTGATCGCCACTGACGGCATCCGTCTCAACCGCAACGATACCGTGCTGGCGATCAGCGCCGACCCCAGCCCCGACTGGGCCATTGCCCTGGAGCATCTCCAGCGCCGCGGGGTCAACAGCATCGCCGTGGTGATCGACGGCAGCAGTTTTGGCCGCGCCGACAGCTATGCGCCGCTGCTGGGTGAGTTGGAAGCGGGCGGCGTCCCCACCTATCGCGTCCGGCGCGGCGACGACCTCGCCAGCGCGCTCAGCCAGGCGGCGCGTATCGGCGACATCCCGGAGTGGATCGCGCGCAGGTAGACCAGAGAATTCACCGCAAAGTCGCAAAGAACGCAAAGCGCAGAGGAAGAGAAAATTCAGAGCAGAGGTGCTTTGGTGCTGATCAGGCCCGATTGGGGGCAGAGTTGGCGAAGGAATCAGCGCTGGAGGTGTCCATGGCCGCCGAAACAGGTGATGCAGAGATGAAAGCGTGTCCCTTTTGCGGGGAGACGATCAAGGCCAAGGCCAAGAAATGTCGCTATTGTGGTGAGTTCCTCGACGGCTATACGCGCGAGTCCGTGTGGAAACAGCTTCAGGCGGGCGGCGATGCCGTGGTTACCGGCAATCTCGAAGGGGCATCGGACATTGCCATCGGCAAGGACATCCAGACGACCCATACCGGCGGTGTCGGCGGCTCTGTGATTCAGGCGAAGGGGGATGTGACACTGGGTGAGAGACCGATTGGCGGCGGGCCGGCAGTCGAACTGACCGGAGCCACGGGCAGCGGGTGGTGGGTCTCCGGGCAAATCCTGCCCGACGGGCATACGGCTCTCTTGGTTGTGGACTATGACGGCGACGGCGGGCCGGCGATCTATGCGCTTGATCTGGGCGTCGACATCCCCCGCTCGACCGATGCGCCGCCCTAGCCGGTGCAGCAGCCCAAGGCCGGCGCACCGGGGAGATAGGTGACATGGGCCGCGATTTCGGTCAGGCCGGCAGCGCGGGCGACGCTGATACGGTGGTGGCCGTCTTCCACGATATACCGGTCGCCAACCTGGATCAGTTCGACTTCAGGGAAGCCGGCGAGACCTTGCAGTGCGGTGTATAGCCGGATCCAGCGTTCGGCTTCGACGCTGGCGCGCGGCAGAAAGCCAGGCGTAAAGTCCTGGGCACGGCCGACGCTGCCAACAATGGCGTGGATGGGTACATGCCGGTAACCGCCGTCTAGCCGCGGCTGGGCGCGCCGCGGCCCGGCCAGTTCCTCAAAACGCAGCAGCCGGTTACAGCGGCGAGTGAGCCAAGCCCAAAACTCCGCCAGATTGGCGCGGCGGCGCAGGGCATAGAAATGGTCGGCAGCCTCTAGGCGTAAACGCCATTCTTCGCTAGCCATTGAGTCAACTCCTCTCCACCGTGCACGCGCCATTGTCGGTTTTGGGCGCACACTGCAAATCGATGCAATCGATTGCAACAGCGTACAAAAAAAGAGCCTTGACCCTCACGCCGGCAATGCACCGCACGAACGCCGCACGATCAGATCGGTCGCTAGTGTCGCCGAGCGGGCGGGCATCCCATCGATCTGGGCCAGAAGCTGCTCCACCAACAGCCGGCCTGCCAACGTCAAGTTCTGGCGAACTGTGGTCAGCGGCGGACTGCAGTAAGCCGCCAGGGCGATGTCGTCGTAGCCGACAACAGCCACGTCGCCGGGCACTGTGCGTCCGGCGCTGCGCAGCCCCTCAAGTGCGCCGATAGCCATGACATCGCTGCTTGCGAAGACCGCATCGATTTCCGGTGCACGCACCAGCAGCCGGCGCACTGCCTCATAGCCCGCTTGGCTCGACGAAAGACTTTGGGCGACATAGCGCGGATCGACCTCTCGGCCTGCGGCTCGCAGGGCTGCAACATAGCCTTCGTAGCGCAGACTCATCTCCAGGCAGTCGGCATCGGCACCCAACAACGCAATACGCTGGCGGCCAAGCCGGAGCAGGTGCTCGACGGCTGTGCGCCCCCCCTGGTAGTCATCGCTGCCCACCGAACAGTAAGGTTGGTCGGGCAGAGCCGGCCCCCAGACGACAAAGGGCGCGCCCAGCGCCGCCAGCCGGGCGGTCTGCTGGACACGGGCGGCCCGATGCGCCAAAATGATGAGGCCATCGGCGCGCCCGGCAGAGATGAAATAGCGGTACCAATCTTGACCTTCATCGGATGCCTGCGAGAGCAACACGTCATAGCCGTGACGACTGGCGCTATTGGCGATCTCGCCCAACAGTTCCAGCATAAAGGGATCCGACATGACCCGATCGTTGCCGGGCTGCTTGGCTACCATGACGGCAAGCGTCTGCGTGCGCTGCAGACGCAACCCTTGTGCGGCGACATGGGGCTGGAAGTCATATTGTCGCGCCAAGTGCTGGATGCGCTGCTTGGTCGCGGCACTGACCAGCGGGCTGTCATTCAGGGCACGCGAGACGGTAGAGGCGGACACGCCCGCCAGCCTGGCAATATCGGCCATGGTGTGTACAGATCTGGTTTGCGCCGCGCGTTCCTTGTCCATTTGCCCCCGGCTTGGATGCCTAATCTACACTCGACCCCCGTTGATGCAATCGATTGCAAAGCCGATTGTAGCCGGAATTGACCGGTCTGTCAACCCCTAATTTTCAGCCGCCAGGCACGGGCTTCCTCGGAATAAACACAGCCCCAAGCATGGCGCCAAAAGATGGGTACGGCATGGCTTGTGCCAGCAGACCGGATAAGACGACAATCCAGGGCCGGTCTGGGGCGGCATAGACGCCCTCCACCGGTGTATGTGTAGCGCCGGCGCTCTCCTCGCTCACGGCCCCCCTCTAACCTGGCCCGCGCGAGCCGCAGCCACACGCCCTCTCGAGAACAGCAGGTTACCCCCTTTGCGGCGTCCGCACCAAGGTCCCCATGAGCTTTTCGAGCACCATCTCCGGGTCGTGGCACAGCCCCGAATGCACCGGCCCGGTTTGGATCACGGTGTTGTGCGGCGCGACCAGCCAATGAAAACTCTCTGCCTGCCCCAACTCCCCGATCGGCCCCTGCCCGGCGCAGATCGCCGGGATCAACGCCAAATGCTCTTGCACCAGTTCGATATCCAGATGCGGCGCCAAGGCATGCAGCAGATCGGCATCCAGTTCGATGCGCGCCCCCAGAAAGCGCCGTGTCCGGCAGAAGACAATGGCTCCCACCGTCAGAAATTCTTGGCGGTCGACATGGGGCACCACGCGCACAAACGCATAGTCATAGGAGTGTAGTCCGGGCATTGACAGCCTCCTGGACAAAACGCTCTGATTCATGCAGGCGGGTGAGCAGGTAGTCCACATAGGCGGCGCGGTGCGCGGCGGGGCCGTCGAACTGGGCTTCGTCGCCCAGCCACAGGTCGGGCACCAGGCCGGCGATGCGGCGCAGCTCCTCGCCGGTGAGCAGTGGGCGCAGCCGTGCATCGGCCGCGGGCACATCTTCGGCAAAGCGCAGCAGCGTGTGCTGTTTGATCATGCTAAACGGCGTCTTGCTGCGCTCCAGATAATTTTGCCAGTCGTAATGAAAATAGAGCGCGGCCCCGTGGTCGATCAACCACAGTTCGTCTTGCCAGATCAGCAGATTGACATTGCGCGGCGTGCGGTCGACATTGGTCACAAATGCGTCGAACCAGACAATGTTGGAGGCCAGTTCAGGGTCGGGCGGCGGCTTGAGCAGTTGGTTGTAGGCAAAGGCGCTGGGCAGATAGGCCATGCCCAGGTTCAGCCCCACGCTGGCACGCAACAGGTCGCGGATCTCCGGGTCCGGCTCGTTGCGCCCGATCTCCTCCTCCAGCTCCACAAAGACCAATTCCGGCACACGCAGCCCCAGCGTGCGCGCGATCTCGCCCGCCACCACTTCGGCGATCAGGGCACGCACGCCCTGGCCTGCGCCGGCAAACTTCACCACATAGGACACGCCGTCGTCAGCCTCCATCACAGCGGGCAGCGAACCGCCCTCGCGCAGCGGCGTGATATAGCGCGTCGCCAGCACCGTTCGTAACATAGTCATCTCTATCCCGAGTCTATGCGAGACCCGCAGGGGCGCTTAGAAACACGCGCCTGCCCACAGGTCAGCCCGGCTCACCGGGCGTCGTTTTTAGCCAGGCCCTTGAGGGCCTGACAGACATACCGGACCACGCCACGATCTCACAGATGGTTTGCCTGGCCCTGCCCAATGGTATATCCTGTAGACGCCCAGGTCAACGCCGCCCGCCGCTTGGATCGCGCTCCCCATTCGTCGACCCGGCGCGCGCCAGACCCAGCGCATCGCCCCTACCTACCACCTTGACTCAGGACCTTGACCCAGGAGGAACCATGTTCGACTTTAGCGGGAAAGTCGTCATCGTCACCGGCGGCGCCAACGGCATTGGCCGCGCCATCTGTCGCGGCTTTGCCCAGGCCGGGGCGCATGTGCTGTGCGCCGATATGAACCAAAGCGCCGGGGAAGCCCTGGCCGCCGAAAGCGCCGCCTGGCCGGGCGAGATCGCCTTTTGCGCCGCCGATGTCGCCACCAGCGCCGGCGCGCAGACCGTCGTCAACCAAGCCGTCTCCACCTGGGGCGGGCTGGACATCCTCTGCAACAATGTCGGCATCCAGCCCAAAGAAGCCTATCTGCCGGCCCATGAGCTGCCCGAAGAGATGTGGGACCGCATCTTGGCGGTCAACCTCAAGAGCGCCTTTCTCATGACCAAATACAGCATCCCGCACCTGCGGGCGCGCGGCGGCGGCGTGATCATCAACACCGCCAGCGTCCAGGGGCTGCAATCGGCCAAGGAGGTCAGCGCCTATGCCGCCAGCAAGGGCGGCATTCTCTCGCTGACCCGCCAGTTGGCGCTGGAATACGCCGCCGACAAGATCCGCGTGCTGGCGGTCAACCCCGGCTCGGTGGATACCCCCCTGCTGCGCGCCACGGTGGAGGGCGAACCCACCGCCGAGATGCGCGCCGAATGGGGC